>CAZWCV010000017.1:0-11763 GCA_964632725.1 uncultured Anaerolineaceae bacterium | reverse complement strand
AACGTCTGTGGGCTCGGCGGACGCCATTGCGCAGGCGGTCGCGATCGTGCGCGACTTCCTGGCCGATGGCGACGAGCTGGCGGTTGTTGTCTCGGCCATGTCCGGCGTCACCGATATGCTGCTGGATTCGGCGCGAGCGGCAGCCGCCGGCGACAAAGAGGCGTTTATCGCGATAAATGAGGCGGTCCGCCAAAAGCATCAGGCCGTCATCGACTCGCTGATCCCGCCGAGCGCCGCGCGCGTCGATATCGAGGCCGAGGCGGACGCGCTGCTGCGGCAGCATCTTGAAGTTTGCGAAGCTGTGCGCGTTCTGGGAGAAGCCACGCCCAGAATATCGGATACGCTGGTTTCCTTCGGCGAGCGGCTCAGCAGCCGCGTCATCACCGCCGTCATGCAAGTTGAGGGCTTGCCGGTCGAGCAGATTGACAGCAATCACCTGATCGTCACGGACAATCAGTTCCAGGACGCCGATCCGATGTGGGAAGAGACCGAGGCGCGCATCACCGATAGCTTGCGCCCGCGCCTGCAAGCCGGCCTTACGCCGATCATCACCGGCTTCTTCGGGGCGACGCCGGACGGCGCGATCACCACCCTGGGGCGCGGCGGCAGCGACTTCATCGCCGCGATTATCGCCGCTTGCCTGGACAGCGATGAGTTGGTCATCTGGACCGATGTTGATGGCGTCATGACCACTGACCCGCGCCTGGACGTCCGCGCGCGCGTACTGCCCTACGTGTCCTATCAGGAGATCGGCGAGCTGGCCTTTTACGGCGCCAAGGTGCTGCACCCCAAGACGGTGCAGCCCATCATCAATCGCGACATTCCGCTGCGGGTGCGCAATACCTTCAATCCCGGGCATTTGGGCACCGTCGTGGGCGCCAAGACCCAGCCCAGCGAGACAGTTATCAAAGCCGTCACCGGCATCAAAGACGTCTCCATGCTGACCGTCAGCGGCCGCGGCATGTTGGGCGTGCCCGGAATCGCGGGGCGCACCTTTCTGGCCTCCGCCAATGCCGGCGCCAGCATCCTGATGATCTCGCAGTCTTCATCCGAGCAGAGCTTCTGCTTCACCGTCGTTGACGCGCTGGCGCAGAATGTCAGAGCGGCGGTTGAGAGCGAGCTGCAGCGGGAGATTCAGCACAACAATATCGACAGCGTCGACGTGCTCAGCGACATCGTCATCATCACCGTGGTCGGCTCGGGTATGCGCGGCACGCCCGGGGTGGCCGGGCGCGTCTTCTCGCTGCTGGGCGACAACCGCATAAACGTCTTGGCTATCGCGCAAGGCTCATCGGAATGCAGCATATCCTTCATCATTGAGCAGCGCGATCTGGAGCGGGCCGTGGCGGAATTGCATACGCTGGCGCTGGAAACTGCCGAGAATGACAGCAGCAACGGCGTCGGCAGCCCGTATTAGGGGGACGCGTCAGTCGGCAATCAGCGCCTGTAAAATCGTTTCCCAGTGCGAGAAGAGGATCAGGTGGCCCGCTTGCGGGTCGCTATGCGCGCTGGCGTTCGGGATCATGGCGGCCATGCGCCGGCTCACGACGGGCGAACAGAAGCGGTCGGTTTCGCCCCACCAGACATCGACCGGAATCTCGATATTTTGCAGGCGGAAACCCCAGGAGCGCGTCAGCGACACAACTTCATCTGCCATAAATTCGCTGCCCGCGCGGCGTATCTCGTCCCACATCTCCAGCCGGCGGTTGAACAGGTCCAGGTTGCTCAGCGCGTCCTGGTCGGCTCGCGAAAAGGAACTGCCGAGCTCGCGAATATACTGGTCCGGGTTGCGCTGGCCATCGAACCAGAAGAAGCCGCGCATCAGCAGACGGAAGAAAGCTTCGTTGCCGCTCGCCAGCTGAAACAGGCGGCCGTAAAAGGCGTGCAAGGCGCGGAATCCCTGCTCATGATCGAGCGGCGGCAAGCAGCTTACGACTGCGCAGCGCCGTATGATCCGCGGGAAACGATAGGCGCAGGCCAGCGCGTAGGGCCCGCCGGCCGAATAACCCAGCAGGGCGAAGCGCTCCAGCTTCAGCGCCTTGCTCAGCAGCATGACATCGTCGACGACATCCATGATGCCGCGGCCGGGCTTGCGCGTCGACATGCCGAAGCCGGGACGATCGACTCCGATCAGCCGCAGGCCCAGGCGCGTAAGAATCGAGTCGTCGGGGTGGCGCAGGCTGTGGTTGCCCCAGAGATCATGGAACAGGATGACCGGCTTGCCGTCCGGATCGCCGTATTCCGCGAAGCCGAGGCGCCGCCCGTCCGCCAGTTGCGCCTGCCGCGCTGTGGCCACTTGAGCCAATCTGGGCATATTCAATCCACCGCCTGTTTTCCAGTGGCGAGCCTACAAGATTTCACACGCTGACGATAGCCCGTATCGCCCCTTAACCTGGATATACGGCGAGAATGGCGGGGACAGCGTCAAAAGAGGGCAGGAAGTAGTCGGCAGCGGGCAGCGCCAACATGGTCGAGCCGCCGCCATCGAGATTGACGGCCGTGACGATCCCGAGACCGGCCGCCGGCAGGTAGGCGCTGAGGTCGCCAAGCGACAGTCCCAGAAAGGGTGAAATCAGGACCAAGATATTGCCGCGCCTGTCTTCGGCGATGATTGTCCGGCGATTTCGTTCGCCATTGGTCGAGCCGGAATAGGCTTGCTGTCCATCGCTCACCAGCAGCGGAAAACCCTGAACGGCTTGCTCAACCGAGCCGTCGATTTGCGCTTGGGGCGACCCGTAGCCGACTACCGAAGGCGTCCCGTCACGCAATTGGAAGAGACCGCCGCGATCGGTATAGGCGGCGCCGTTCTGAATGCCGTCGCTGACGACGGCGCCCAGCACGAGATGGCTCTTGTCGAAGAAGTTGGCGTTGATGATGATCGCGGCGTCGGGCTCGAGCTCCCGCCAATTGGCCAGGCTCTGCGGGTCGCCCGCGCGGTAGATCGCCCGGAAGCGGAAGCGCTCCGGGTCGATACGGATGACGACGATCTGCGCCAGCTCGTCGCCGTCGGGAATGAGCGTCTGCCATTCCATCCCGTCCTGAATCGTTTGCCAGGCAGGAGGCGCAGTGGCGGTCGGCGCGGGTGTTGGCCTTGCTTTGAATCGCAGGCTACAACCGGTCAGCAGCAAGAGCGACGCCAGTAGACACAATCGCAGCCAAGCCACCGCCAACGGATGATACCTTGCCCTGGGTAATGTTCTGGACGTTAACTTAATGCTGACTCGGCAAGGGTCTTGCTCCCCTCCCTGACTCGTCGGGGAGGGGCCGGGGGTGGGGTAAGCTGCCCACAGCCAGCGTTTCTTCCGCATGCGCTGCGCCTGCCCGCGCTTATCGCCGCTCTCAGGCGAGTTTGTGCGCAATCTTGCTGATGCGCTCCACGGCTTCTTTGAGCTTGCCGAAGTCCTCGGCGAATGAGAAGCGGATATGCGCGTCTTTAGTGACGCCGAAAGCGCTGCCGGGCACGCCGACGACCACCGCTTCCTCAAGGATGATATTGGCCACGTCTTCGCTGGTCTTGCTGGTTTCGTCTACCTTGGGAAAGGCGTAAAAAGCGCCTTCGATATCGGGGCTGGACATATTGGGAATGTCGTTGAAGGCCCGCACCATGAAGTTGCGGCGTTCTTCGTAAGACTGCCGCATCATCTCGACGCAGTCTTGCGGCCCGGTCAGCGCGGCCACGGCGGCGTGCTGCGTGAAGGTGGCGGCTGAGGTGGACGTCTGCGAGTTGAATTTGCCCGCTGCGCCGACTATCTCTGTCGGTCCGGCGATCCAGCCCAGGCGCCAGCCGGTCATGGCGTAGGCTTTTGACATGCCGTTGATGATGACCACGCGATCGGCAATCTCGGGAATCGAGGCCAGTGAGACGGCCGGTCGGCCGTCGAAGTTCAGCTTCTCGTAGATTTCGTCCGAAATGATGTAGAGGTCGTGCTCCAGCGCCAGGGTCGCCACTGATTCTATCTCGGCCGACGAGAGCATGTGGCCGGTGGGGTTGCAAGGCGAGTTGATGATGATGGCTTTGGTCCGCGGCGTGACGAAATCGCGCAGCTGCTCTGGACGCAGGCGATAGTTGTCAGCGCCGGTTGTTTCGACGGATACGGGTAGGCCGCCGACCATGGTGGTGATGGACGGGTAGCTGACCCAGTAAGGCGCCGGGATCAAGACTTCGTCGCCGGGGTCGAGCATGGCTTTCAGCGCGAGAAAGAGCGCCAGCTTGCCGCCCGGCGTGACGATGATATCACTCATGGGGTCGAGGCGAACGCCGTTGTCGCGTTCCGTCTTGGCGGCGATGGCTTCCAGCAGCGGGCGAATGCCTTTTGATGGCGCGGCATAGCGGGTTTCGCCGTCGCGCAGCGCTTTCATCGCGGCCTCGACGATATGCGGCGGCGTGTCGAAGTCGGGTTCGCCGCCGGCCAGGCCGATCACCGCATGGCCTTCGGCGGCTAATTGTTTCGCCTTGTCGTTCATCGCGATCGTCGGCGATTGCGCTATCTTGTTCGCCAGCAGGGTTGGGCTTGGCATTGCTTAACCTCGTCAGAGTTCGAAATTGGAATAAACCGCGAGAAGTGTAGCCGCTTTGAAGTCTCGATGAAAGGGGTAGGTAGCCGTGCATTGGGCGGATTGCCCCGGGCGCCGCTAGCAGTTCAGGCTGAGATCAAACGCTGCGTCCGCTGCCTTGAAAGATTGCGCTGGCGTGGTAAAATGCCGGCGCGTGACATTTATCGCAAGTACACAGATTTACACAAGAAAGGAAGCCACATGACCAGAAAGACCCTGAGTTTAGTTCTTTTGCTCTTGCTCATGTTGATGACCGCGCTGCCGGGCGCCATGGCGCAAGACAATGTCGACGTCTACGGGCGCGAGCTGCCCGCGGACGCGGCCCCCTACGAGATGCAGGTATATCGCAACCTTTGCGATTCGGCGCGGCAGGAGACTTCGCTGTCGTCAATCGTCACCGTTTATTCGCGCATCTGCAGCACGGGCGCTTTTGACAAATTCTCCGATTCCCTGGTTGTGCTCAACAACAACATGGAGATTATCCCGTCGGCCGCCACTGACTGGTCAGTCTCCGAAGACGGTCTGACCTGGACCTTTAATTTGCGCGGCGACCAAATGTGGAGCGACGGCACGCCCGTCACCGCCAATGACTGGGTCGAGAGCTGGCGCTTTATGGCCGACCCCGACCACGCCTACGATTTTGTCTGGCTGTGGCTGGGCATCATCGATGGTTGGGACGAAGCGGTCGCCGGCGAAATCTCGCCCGAAGAAATCGGCCTCGCAGCCGTGGACGACAATACGCTGGCGGTGACCACGCAGGTTCCCTTCCCGCCGCTGCCCGCGACCTTCTTCTTCTGGCCGCCGATGCAGGCCAAGGCGCTCACCGAAATCGGACCCGACTATATCCTGGACCCGGCAACGCATGTCTCGGCCGGCCCCTTCATCCTCAAGGAATTCGAGCCCGGCAGCCATGCCGTGCTGGAAGCCAACCCGGATTATGTGGGCCCGCGCGCGCCCTGGCTACGCCGTATGGAATTCGTCTATGGCGATATGCTGAATAGCAGCTTCCTGGCCTTCCAGGATCACGAAATCGACCAGGTGCATCAGTCCTTGCTGAGCCCGGCTGACTTTGACGTGATCTTCGCCGATGAGGTGATGGGGCAGAATTATCGTCAGCACGCCGGCGACTTCCGCACCGACTACCTGCTGATGGACACTTTCACCGAGCCCTTCAACGATGTGAACGTGCGTCTGGCCTTCGCCAAAGCGCTCGACCGCGAGTCAATTGTCGAGAACGTTGTCGGCGCGACGGTCGGCATCCCGGCTTATTCTTTCCTGGCGCCCGGCTTCCCGGCGTCGAACAGCGCCGGTTTGCAGGATATTCAGGACTTCGACTGCGAAGCGGCGCAAGGCTTGCTGGCCGAAGCCGGCTATGCGGGCGGCGAGGGCTTCCCGGCGACTGAGCTGGCGCTGCGCGGCGAGTCGGCCTTCATCCAGGACTGGTTCATCGCCGCGGCCGCGTCAATCAGCCAATGCCTCGGCGTTGAGATCACGGTCAACAACCTGGAATTCCAGGACTACATGACGCGCCTGCTGGAGCGCCCGACCACGCTGCAATTCGGCGGCGTCTCCTACGGCATGGATTACCTGGATCCGGCTAACATGATGGGCGTCTGGGTCTCGACCGGCCGCCATTCCTGGCGCAACGAAGACTTCGACAACCTGGTGCGGGAAGCCAACTCCTTCACTGGCGATCCGGCCGAACGCATCGCCATGTATCAGGAGGCCGAGCGGATCATGGTTGAGGATGTTGGCGGCATCTTCCTGGTGCATCGCATCCAGGGCGATCTGTGGCAGCCCTACATGGGCGCGACCGGCAATTGCTGGGAACCGGATCGTCAGGGCCTGGCGACCACACACTGGGGCAACGAACATTGCTGGGGCGATTATTACATCACTGACGCCGTGATGGACTACGATACACATCGCAACGAGTAATCGCCGCTTGACACGTTTACACTTCCGGGGGCGGGCGGACAACCCGCTCCCTTTCTGTTTTTCGTTTTGGGATTTCCCGCCTCGCCAGGTGGCGCTTACTCGGCCGCATCTGGTCAATCCGCCTACAAACAATAGAATATGGATGCTGGAAAGCGCGCTGCGCAGTTGGCGCTCAGGCTGAGGTTACGCATTTCTCGTGATTGCTTACATTATTCGCAGATTGTTGTCGTTGGGCTTCGTGCTGTTCGTGGTTTCGGTTTTCGTATTTGTCTTGATGAATCTGGTGCCGGGCGGGCCATTCACACTGGCTGACCGCGGTTATTCGGGCGCGGCGCTGGAGAATCTCGAGCGCAAGTATGGCTTGGACAAACCGATTCACGTTCGCTATGTCAACTACGCGACTGGCGCGCTGCGGCTTGACTTCGGCAATTCGTTCGCGGTGGCGGGCAACCCGCCGGTCAGCCAGCTTATCGCGCGAATATGGCCCGTCACCTTTCAGCTGGGCCTGTATACCATCTTTTTGTCCTTTGGCCTGGGCATCAGCCTGGGCATTATCGCCGCCTACTACCGCAACGGGCTGGTTGACAATCTCGTTACGCTGGTCGCCACGGCCGGCATCGCCGTGCCCAACTTCATCATCGCCACCTGGTTCCTGCTGCTATTCGGCTTTCAGAATGGCTGGGGCGCGGAGAGCAAGTGGATCATCGGGCCGATCAGCGAAGGCGGCGCGGCTATTCTCTCCTGGGACTACATCTTGCCCGTTGTCACCTACGCCCTGGCGCCGCTGGCGCTGGTGTCGCGCTATACGCGCTCGAGCTTCGCCGATGTGCTGACCGCCGATTTCGTGAGAACGGCGCGCTCCAAGGGCTTGTCCGAGCGCGCTATCTTGCTGCGGCATGTGCTGCGCAACGCGCTCATTCCTATGATAACCGTGCTGCTGCCGCAGATTCCCAATCTGCTGACGGGCTCGCTGTTCATTGAAGTCGTCTATGGCGTGCCGGGTTTGGGCAAGTTTTTTGTGACCAGCATATTCAATCGCGATTATCCCATGATCATGGGCTTGGTCCTGCTCATCGCCTTGCTCTGGGGATTGACCTACCTGATCACCGACATCCTCTACACGGTGATTGACCCGCGCATTCGCCTGGGCGAAAGCAAGGGGGCCTGATGCGCGGAAAGCCGAAAGCGCTGCCTGCCGATCAGCCGGAAAGGCTGGAACAGCGCTCGCTGCTGCGCGACGCCATGCGCCGCTTCCTGCAGAACAAGCTGGCCATGCTGGGCGCGATCTTGCTGCTGCTCCTGGTGGCGACCGCCCTATTGGCCGATGTCGTGGCGCCGTACGGGCTGAATGAGGTCGACTTCACGATCGTGCGCTTGCGCCCCTTTGAGGATGCCAGCCACATCCTGGGCGGCGACGGCGTCGGCCGCGATTTCCTCACACGGCTGATCTATGGCGCGCGCACATCGCTGTTTGTAGGGCTGCTTGTCCCGCTGATTTCATTTGGCTTCGCCGTACCGCTGGGCGCTATCGCCGGCTACCGCGGCGGGCTATGGGATTTCGGCATTCTGCGCGTCATCGAAATCGCGACCGCTATTCCGCCGCTGCTTTTCGCCATGTTCCTAATCAGCATTACCGGCGCCGGCCTGGCCAATGTGATATTTGTATTGGCGGTCACCTCCTGGATCGAACCAGCGCGCATCTCACGGGCGCAATTCCTGAAGTATCGCGAGGCGGAATTTGTACTGGCGGCGCGCGCGCTGGGCGCTTCCGAATCCAAGATTATTTCGCGCCACATCTTGCGCAATTCGCTGACGCCTTTGCTGGTTTCGTTTACCTTCGCCGTGCCGCTGGCGATTTTTGCCGAAGCCGGCTTGAGTTTTCTGGGCATCGGAATCACCGAGCCGACGGCAAGCTGGGGTAAAATGGTGGGTGGCAGCGTGAAATCGTCGACCGTTATCATCGACTACCACCTGGCGCTATTTCCGACGATTTTGGTTGCGCTGACGATGCTAAGCTTTTCCTTTGTCGGCGACGGCTTGCAGGAAGCGCTTGATCCATCGCGTGGCGATTAACCGGAGTAAGCGATGAAAGTCTCAAAATTGATGCGGATCGCCCTTGGCCAGTTGCTTGTTGCGCTGGCGCTAACGGCCTGCGGCGGCAACCAGGCGGCATCAACGCCAACTGACGCGCCGCCAACGCAGACGCCCTTCCCGACATTCGCCTTTGTTGAGCCGACCAAGCCGCCGGTTTTCGAGGCGACCGCGGAAGCAACGGTGGCGCCAGCAGCTGATGCCGAGCAAAACCTGGAACTGGATCCCAAGCTAGTGGATCGCGGCCGCGGACGGTACGATGCGCTGGCCTGCGCCGGCTGTCACGGCGAAAATGGCGAGGGCATTGACGGCGACAAGAGCCTGCTGGGCTTCGCCCTGTCCGAAGACGACTTCATCACTTTCATGCGCTCCGGCGGCGACTTGGGCACGAGTCATCAATTCTCCACTGATCGCCTGAGCAACAGCGGTTCGCGCAATCTATATCAGTACCTGGCCTCAATTTCTCGCAGCGGCTGAGGCGCGCATGAGCCATTCCGACCTGGCGTCGCTGCGCGGGGAGCCGAGTTATGTCTGGCGTGCCGGGCAGGAGCGCCGCCTGGGTATGATGGCGCGCTGGGCGGATCTGCGCGACGCGCGCGTGCTGGTGGCCGGCTGCGGCGTCGGCATTTACGCGCGGCAGATTCGCGAGCGCTTTACGCCGCATGTAGACGCCTTTGACATTGAGTATGAGCGCGTGCGAGTGGCGCGCAAGGCAATAGCCAGCGCCCTGGTGTCCGCGGGCGAGGCGCTGCCTTACGCGGCGAGCAGCTTTGAGGTAGTGCTGTCGCACGAGGTATTGGAGCATGTGGCTGACGACCGGCGTTCGCTGCGGGAGATGCTGCGCGTCGTCAAACCGGGCGGGCGCATTCTGCTCTTCTGCCCCAACCGCTGGCATCCATTTGAGACGCACGGCCACTATTGGCGCGGCCAATATCACTTTGGCAACACACCGCTGATCAACTATCTGCCGGCCTCATGGCGCGACAGGCTGGCGCCGCATGTCCGCGCTTATACCCGCGCGGAGCTTCGGCAGATGCTGCGCGGCGAAGCGGCGGAGATCGCGCATCATGAGCGCATTTACGGAGGCTATGACAATATCATTGCCCGGCTGGGCGCGCCCGCTGTAGCTTTGCGCAATCTGCTCTATCAATTTGAGGGGACGCCGCTCGATACCTGGGCGCTCTCCCACTTTGTCGTTATTGAAAAACACTGAATCTCGATTAGTCGCGGCGCAAGAAGGGTATCCGCCGCCGCAGCCAGCGTTTCAGGATATTCCCGCGTGTGCGATACCAGGCTATTTCCGCGCGCTCGGCGAACTGTTGGTCTTCGCTGGCGCCGGCGTCGCCGCTGCTGTAGCGCTCGCGGGTGTAGAGATCACTGATGGCGCCAATGGAATCGCGCGCCGCCGGGATGCGCCGTTGCAGTTCGCGGCGTTTTTCCAGGGTCGTGAAGGTGCTGCCGATGTTGATGCCGATCAGCTGAATATAGCGCTCGAGGCGGGCGTAGGCGCGGGCGACCGGACTTAGCCCGCCCATGCCGCGCCATTCCCACCACCAGAATAGCAGCAGGGCAATAATGGCCAGGATGATAAAAAACAGCATCACCACCAGCGCGAAGAATATCAGCGGCTGCAGGAGGCTGAGCGGCGGCGGGTTGTCGGGCGAAATTGGCGGCTGCACAGTCGGCAGCACGAAGGGCGTTGGGGAGGGCGAGGGTTCCGGCGTGGCGGTGGGCGTCGCCGTCGGCTGCTCGAGGCTTTGTTCGAGCGCCTCCTGTGTGGACTGCGCCGTTGGGCTGGGCAAAGGCGTTGGCGTTGGCGAGGGCGTCGGCGTGGGCGTCGATGTAGGGTCGGGCGTCAGCGGCTGCTGCTCTTCCTGCGCCAAATCATCGCCGTCGCGGTGGATTGGCGCCTGGGCCGATGTCGGCTCGAACTCGATCCAGCCATAGCCGGGGAAGTAGACTTCAACCCAGGTATGCGCCTCGCGTTCTCGCACGACGTAATGCCCGCTGTCGGCGTCGTATTCGCCCTGGGAGAAGCCGGCCGCAAGCCGCGCCGGGATGCCCAGATGCCGCAGCATCAGAATCATGGCTGTGGCGTAGTAGGTGCAGTAGCCTTCGCGCGCTTCAAAGAGCACCCACTCTACCGTATCGACATTTGGCGGCGGCGCGCTGATGGATTCGTTGTAAGCGATATTGTCGCGCAGCCAGCGCTCGATGGCTTTGGCGCGGTCGTAGGGATTGTTGGCGTCGGCGTCAGCAACTATCTGGCGCGCCAGCGAAAATACGCGGGCGTTGGGTATGCCGACGTAGAGATTGACGCCGCTGACCCATTCCGGATACTCGGTTGACGCGCGCCGCAGCTCTGTGGCCGATGCTGCGCTCAGCAGGCTCGTAACAGTGTAAGAGTCGCCCCGACGCAGCACTTTCAAGGGACGCGCCACCGATACATTCATCGAGCGGTTGTCCGGCCGGTCGGTGTAGATCAGGTCAATGCGCCCGCTATGCTCGATGATCTGCGGCTGCGGCGCGGCGTAGAATATGCGCGAATTGGACGTGCCGACAGTGAAGCGCTGGCTGACCGGCACGCGGCGCGCCCCGGTCACTTCTTCGTTCATGAGCAACTCTACCGGCGGACTGCGGTCGGTGATGCGCAAGTCGGCTGATGGCGACCACTGCCCGTCGGTGTAGCGCTCGAAAACGCGCGAGCGCCAATAAAAGCGATAGCCCTCGGGCGGCGCGTCCACAGTGAAAACGACGTCATCGCCCAGGCTGACGGCGCCGCTGAGATTCAGCAGGTCCGCGCCGTAGTAGTCGGTTGTCGCGGGGCCTTCACCTTCGATGGGCGCGAACAAACGGTTCCAGACATCCGCCAACTGCTGGACCGGGTCCGACGCCAGGAAACGCTGGAAGTTTTGCAGACGCTCGTCGATATCGCTGCTGGGCACGCTCCAGGCGAAAGCCAGCGCCAGCAGAGACAGCAAAATGCCGATGGCGGCGAATTGCCGCTGCACGAAGGTCGGTACGGAGACGCCGCGCAGGGACCAGTCCCACTGGCGCGTCTCCAGATGCGAACGAACGATTAGCGCCAGCGCCATGAGGACGAAGGCGAAAAGGTAGCGATCCAGCGGGTCGTCGCCGCTGAAGAAAACTATCGTGACCAGCAGGATCAAGCCGGGCGGC
>CAZWCV010000016.1:14140-42004 GCA_964632725.1 uncultured Anaerolineaceae bacterium | reverse complement strand
CGACCGCTTCCAGCCCATCGCGCGATGCCCAGACTGGCACCTCGACGCAGGCGTTGCCGGGCAGGTTGTCAACCAGGCCCTTGTTAGGCACGTTGCCGTTGAACTTGAAGGGCGCGCCGCCTTCCATGGCGTTGATGATATAAGCGGCGTATTCGTGCCCGCGCTCCAGGTCTATCTCGTCGGCCTCGAACCAGGCGTGGATATCTTCGCGCCAGTCATTCTCGCGCCGGCGATACTCCTTGAGGATGTAGGCGTGCTCGCCCGGATTCCAATTCGTGCCGTGCGTGGCGTATTTCTCAATCAGGTCGGGACTCGGTCACATAATAATCCAGCGCCAGGTACATTTCGTTGCGCACCTGCTCCTTGTTGTAGATGTCTTCATTCTCGCTGATAGCGCGCTGGATCAGCGGGTAGGCGTTCTCGCCCTTCCAGGTGTACTCGACGAACCAGGCCGTGTGGTTGATGCCGGCGCAGGTATAGTTGATCTCGTCGTAAGGCGCGCCGATCCAGTTGGCCAGCATTTTGGAGGTTCCTTGCACGCTGTGGCACAAACCGGTGACATTGATGTCGGTTTCGATGTCCATGGCGCGGCAGAGCATGGCCATGGGATTGGTGTAGTTGAGCATCAGCGCGTTAGGGCAATAGCGCTCCATATCGCGGGCGATATCGACCAGCACGGGGATGGTGCGCAGCGAGCGGAATATGCCCGAGACGCCGCGCGTATCGCCGACATTCATGTCGACGCCGTATTTCATCGGGATCTCAATGTCGTGCCGCCAGACATCAGTCGCGCCGACAAGGATGGTCACGACGACATAGTCTGCGCCGCGCAATGCCTCGACGCGGTCCATGGTGGCGCTCACCGTGGCCGGGTACTCGCCCGACGCGACGATGCGCTTGATGGCGCGCGTGGCGAAGTCGAGCCGCTCGGCGTCGATGTCCATCAGCGCGATCTCGCTGCCTTCGAGCAGGGGAAAGGTGAGGATGTCCTTGACGAGCTTGCGCGTGAAGCCGAAGCTGCCGGCGCCGATAAATGCGATCTTGGGCATGGGGGAGGCTCCCTGTTTGGTTTAAGTGATTTAGCCGGTTGCTTTTGCCATATCGAGAAATTCTTGCCAGCTGCAATACTCGCCTACGCCCTTATCGTCGACATAGCCAATCCGAAACTCGCGCAGTTCTTCGTCGCTCAGTTCCTGCGCCTTGACCAAGGCGATGAATTCTTCCCGGTCCGGGGATTCTATCTCAGTGCGAACGACGTCAACGTAGCGCACTTCCACCAATTTACCATAAGCAAAGCCGCGCGCCATATTCCCACCCGGCTCGTAAAGAACGTATTGCTTTCGCATCATCGTGGCTGCCTGCTCTCATACCATTGTTGAACATAGGGCCAGAATGCCGTTGGCGAAAAGTGTATGATGTATTGTCCCTCACCTACAAGCGTAACATCATAAACGAATTCACGGCCTTTTCCTATAGACGCAGGAATAAAACCCAGGCTTACTATTGATGCTCTATCGCGACTGCTGAAGTTCATTCTCTGCGTTCTGTCGAGCGACATCCCGTGAACGATGATGTTTCTGATGACTCGGGCGATGCATCCGTTGTCCCAGCCAAAGGCAACTGTCCGGCCCGTCCTTGGCCCCATGATTGCGGAAAAACCACTATCGGAACGCTCAATTGTTTCGCTACCTTGCCCGACCAACTCAAATAGATTGGAGATGATAAGAGTCAGCGCCCAAAAGTACCGATCATCTCGCAGACGGTGTAGCAGATTGCCCGCGTGCACCGCCATGCTGATCGCTTCCTTGCGGTCGATATGCAGTAGGCTGGTATCCATCAGCCAATCAGCCCCTCCAGACGATCCACCAGCCCCTCCAGCACAGCGAACGTCTCCTCCACCGCCAGCGGAGTCGACATATCCACGCCGGCCGCCTGCAGCGCCGGTATCGGATAGTCGCTGCCGCCGGCGCGCAGGAAGGCCAGATAGCGCTCGACCGCGTCGGCGTCGTCGCCGGCCAGGATGGCATTCGCCAGCGCGTGCGCGGCCGAGATTCCGGTGGCGTATTGGAAGGTGTAGTAGGCCTCGTAGAGATGGCCGAATTGCGCCCAGGTGATGCCGGTTCTCTCGGGATCATCGCTCATTGTCTCGCCGTAGCCCTCGGCGTAAAAGTCGGCCATGATCTGATTCAGCGTCTCTGGCGTCAGCGGCTCGTCATTCTCCATGCGCGTATGCACTTCAAGCTCAAAGCGCGCCAGCGTCGGCATGATGAAGAAGTAGCGGTGGATGTTATCCATCGCCTCTTGAATCAGCGCCAATTGGAAAGCGCGGTCGTCGTTGCGCGCGAAGAGATGCGCCCGCACCAGCGCCTGATTGAAGTTGGAAGCCACCTCAGCCGCGAACATCGAGTAGTGGCTGTAGACGAAGGGCTGCGATTCGCGCGTATAGTAGCTGTGCATCGAGTGGCCCAGCTCATGCGCCAGGGTGCTCATCGAGCTGAGGTTGCCGTCGAAACTCATCATGATAAAGGGCATGCTGTCGTACGTGCCGAAGGAGAAAGCGCCTTCTGATTTACCCTCATTGATGGCGTAATCCACCCAGCGCTCTTCCAGGCAGCCGCGCCGCATCGCAGCCACGTAGCCAGCGCCCAGCGGCGCCATGCCTTCAGCGATCATGTCGACGGCTTCGGGGAAGCTCAGCCGCGGATCATCGGCCGTCAGCGGCGCCCAGATATCCTAGGGATGAATCTTGTCGTAACCCAGCGCCCGCCGCCGCACATCCCAGTAGCGATGCCAGGTTGGGATGTGCTGCCTGTAGGTGTCGATGAGATTGTGGAAGACCTCGACCGGGATATTGCTCGGCGACAGCTTGGCGTGCAGGACGCTCTCGTAGCCGCGCAGCTGTGCGCGCACGACATTGCTTTTCACCGACGCCAGGTAAGTCGTCGCCAGCGTATTGTTGAATTTCAGGTAGCTGTCGGCGTAATTGCGCCAGGCGTTCTTGCGCGTCTCGCGGTCGCTATCCGCCAGCAGCTTGTTAATCGTGCTTTGCACCAGGGGCTGCGGCGCGCCGGCGCTGTCGACGGCGGACTCAAAGGTCAGGTCCATGTCGTTGAGCGCGCTGCGGATGCTTTCAATGCGGCCCAGCGGATCGCTTAGCAGTCCCAAGGCAGCCTCGACCTCGCCTGACAGCACGTGCTTTTTCTTGCGCAGCAGATCGACGATATGGTGCTGATACAAGCTGAGCTCGTCGAGCTTGAGCCAGCCCAGCAGCGTCTCCTCGTCCATCGCCAGCAGCTCGGGCTCGGCAAAGGCGACCGCGGCCATGAACTGTCCGGCCAGCCCCTGCGCCTGACCCACCATGCCCTTGATGGCTTCGTTCTCGCCGTCGCAAGCTTGCCACATGACCGGATACATATAGAGCGTCCAGACGCGGCGGGCAATGGCGGAATGGACGTCGAACCACTCGGCCAGGCGCGCCGGGCTCTGCGCCAGCGTGCCTTGATAGGGCGCGATGTCGCTGATGGCGGCGACCGCGGCTTGGTACTCCTCGCGCCAGGCGTCGAAGGAGGGGAAGACACTCTCGTGGTTCCAGGTGGATTCGATGGGTACGTCTGCGCGTGCGGGGACGGTGGGCATGGGTCGCTCCTTGAATTGTTTGAGCTAACGCGCATATTCTATGCGTCGCGCGCGCTGGCGCATAGCGGGAAGGAGAGCGAGTTGGCTGCGAGAGCTGCTGCTACATAAACCAACCGGAGAGCTGCAGCCAGAAGCCTTCGTTGAACCAGCGGCTTAATGATAGCCTTAGTAATGTACCGGCGGGGATTACATCCACAAGGGCCTGCTCGCCCACAAATGGGAGGTCGAGAATCGCTTTACGCCGACTGTGGTCGAAACACACATATCGAGCTTTCCCTTCGATTTCTTGCAGAAGCAGGTCGCCATTGAGCCGCCAGAACCCAGTGCTCACGAGGGGGATACCACCGGCTGGTGTTATGCGTTTTTTCTCGCTCTGTTTGAATTGCAGGCGACCATAAAACAGGTCCTTCGGGTGAACAGTTGGCGCGCCGATTTTGGCCAGCACAAATCTCTTGACTTCATCGAACGACATTGTTCGCAGTATTTTTCCGCGTATCACTCGGATATCTTCAACGTGCGGCGCAGTAACTTCCTCCTGTGATATGCCTTGACGCGTGAAGTCCCATACTTGCCCGACATCCAGCGGCGTGTCTTTCGGATGACTGTTTTCGCTTGATGGCAGAAGTCGCAAACTTCGCAGATTGTCAAGCTGCACGCCGCCGACGCAATATGTTTCTTGGCTCATTTTCGTTTTGGCGACAATCAGAACTTCAGACATCATTCCATGGTTTTGAGCACAATATGTCTGACAGATTTTTTCATTTGCAAGTGCAGCTCTGTGGCGACCAGCGAGCGATGACACGCCTCCGCCTGCTGTTCCACGCAAAATAGGACCATGCGGTTTAGGGGCTGGTCGCAGGGATACTGCGAAATCCGCCTGGCTTGGGCAAGCATCGCCTCAGCATTGAACTTGGAACCCGGCTTGCGTCTGTAGATATTCAGGACGTCTCGTTTGTAGGCTCGGATGTACGCCTCGCTCAATACTGCGCGCTGGCGCTTGGCCGTCCGGCTTTCTTTGTCGACCGCCTGCTGAATGCCGCGTATTTCTTTGCTCGGCGCCAACTCTTTCAAGTGCGCGTAATAGATCCCCAAGTCTCTCAAATAGGCTTGCAAGTAGCTGCTATTCGCGTACTTATACTTCGACCCGCGCATGCCCCGCCGCGCCCGAATGTCGATGAATAGCTCAATCTCATTCTCGACCAGCGCGCCAAAAAACGACTCTTCAGTAGAGCCGTACACGCCAATGGTAAATATCGTTTGCAGCTCAGTTGTCATTAGATTGTCCGTCTAAGAGTGGGGCGGGGTGTATCAGAGCAGCGCTGCTTGGTAATTGACCTCTCGAATCTGCGCTTGCGACAGCGGCTCGCCATGCCGGCCAATGTGGACTACTGCGGTTTCATCGTTGTCTAGGGTTTTGCCGAGCACGTAACCCCGATGACAGTCGTGCGGTTCAAGCTCGCTGCACATGAGCGCAATCCTTCGACCCGTAGACAGCGCCCGTTTTAGTTGCGAAATCCCCCGCTGATAGAAGTCCCTCGTCTCGCATTTCCTGGCGTCCAAGAGCATTTTCTTTCGCTGTGGACTGTAGGTATAGCATTCGCTATCGTCCGGCCTGCCACCCAGCGAGTCGCCCATAAACTTATAGTCGACGCCACCGCGCTTCAAAATGACGGATAGTCGTTCTTTGTTGAAATCCGGCGCGAATCGCGAATAGGGTTGTGAGCGAACGTCTACGAGCGTATCAATCTCGTATCGGTTCAATAGGGCGATGAACTCATCCATTTCACGTCCGCCATAGCCAATCGTGAAGATATCATTCATTAACGCGCGTCCTCCGCCAAGACCGTCCAACACGCGCAATTCTATCGCATTTGCGGCGGCTGTCAACAGAAAACCGCTCAAATGTTCGCAGCAGGCGCGCCAGGTCGTTGCCCTACTTCAAGCGCCACTCAAAGGGCATGAGGCACTGCGCGCGATTGCTGAGCTGCTCGACGCCCTCCGCCGCGTACTGCACCAGCGCTGCCGGATTCTGCTCGGCCACTTGCACGCCGATGGGCTTGCCTTTCTCGCGGATCAGCACGGACGGCGCCGACGCCCCCAGCTTGGCCAGGTCGCGCGCCTTGTCGATGGCCGTCCGCAAATTGCCCAGCTCATCAACCAGCCCGTGCGCCAGCGCTTGCTGACCGGTCCAGACGCGGCCGCCGCCGATGGCGTCGATTTCGGCGCTGGTCTTGCCGCGGCTTTCCGCCACGCGCCCCAGAAATTGCTCATAGATGTGATCGACGCTGGCGCGGATCATGTCGCGTTGGTCGTCGCTGAAGTGGCTCTCGCCGCTGAGCAGGTCGGCGTTGTCGCCGCGCAGGTACGAAAAGGCGTTGAAGCGCAGCTTGGTCAGCATGTCGCTGTTGACCAGCTTGCCCATGAGTACGCCGATTGAGCCGGTGATCGTGCTCGCCTGCGCCACGATCCAATGCGCCGGCGTGGCGATGTAGTAGCCGCCCGAGGCCGCTACGCCGCCCATGTAAACCACCAGCGGCCGCGATTTGGCGAATTCCGCCAGCGCCGAGGCCATCGACTCCGAAGCCGTGGCCGAGCCTCCGCCACTGTCGATATACAGCACCAGCGCACCGCATTGTGGATCGCGCATCAAATTGCGCACCTGCTGATTCAGCGTGATATCGCCCAGCCGTTCGCCGCCGACAAAGGGAATGGGAACGGGCGTATCGCTGGGCGGGTTGGCGCTTTCGCCATCGACGATCATGCCGCCGCCATAGATCACCGCCACATACTTGCCGCTGAAATCGCGCTCGGGCAGGTAGACTTGTCCATCGGCTTCTTCCCACAGGGTAACCTTGCTGATGCCCAGGTATTCGGGCAGCTGCTCCTCGTTCATGACGCCGTCGACGTAACCCTTGTCCAGCGCGGCGTCGCTCATGTGCAGCGCGCCGTTGATCATGTAGGTCACTTCCTCCGGCTTCATTTTGCGCGTGGCGGCGATGCCGTCGACGACCGTCTCGTAGATCGAATCCAGCAGCCAATTCGTCTGCTCATTTCCTTCGGGTGAGGGTTCGGCGCGCGTCAGCATGTCGGCGGCGCCTTTGTAGGGCGAGATCGCCACTGAGTCCCATTGCAAGCCCGCCGCGCCCAAACCCTCTTTGAGGAATACCTGCTGGCTGAACAAACCCGAGGTCTCCAGCATGCCGCCGGGCGGCAGCAAAATTTCGTCACAGGCGCTGGCCACGAAGTACTCCATGGTGCGGTAGCCGGGCGCGTAGCTCAGGGCGCGTTTGCCCTTGTCGCGCAAGCGCAGAATGGCGTCGCGCATGGTCTGCAGATCGGCCGTGCTGGCGGACAAGCCGCGGAAATACAGAATCACGCCCAGCGGACGCGGGTCTTCGCCGATACGCTCCAGCGCCGCCACGAATTCCAGCAGGCTCATCGGCGGCGCGCCCAAAATCTGCCGCTGCACGAGGTTGCGCGTTTTGGGAATCGGCGCGAATGAACTCGGTACTTTGATCATGACGTAGTCGATCGCCTTGACCCGCGCCCGCTGCATATTGAGCAGGCCGGTGCTGAATCCCTGGATCATTCTTATGGTTTTGGACATGGTCTTGGACTTCCCGTTTTTTTGCCACAGAGACACAGAGGGCACAGAGAAAGGCCAATTGTGTTCGGCATAGCGACCTCTACTTTTCCTATACGTATTCTATCGCGCTGATGTCGCAGGCTCGAACAAGCGCGGTTTCGGAAGTAGTCGGCGGATATGGTATGCTAGGCGGACAGCAAGCGCAAGGCAGGGGCAGCATGGCTATCCAAGAGCAACTGCATACGGTCGATATTCTCTGGGAGTTAGTGCAGAGGCCCGAAAACCACGACCAACGGTTTCACTTGATTGACGGCGAATTGTTCGCCTTCCCACGCGCCCGCTATGCCTAGCAGGGAAGGCTCGTGGCGTCCTTGTTGCGCTATGTCTATGAGCACGTGGATCGGTACGCGCTTGGCCTGACGCTGCTCGGAGTTGGTCATTATCCAGCGGAAGATAAACATACTATGCTGGGCCCAGCTATCTCCTTCACAAGCAAGGCGCGCTTACCCCGTCCGCTGCCGGATGGCTGGTTCCCGATCATGCCGGACCTGGCGGTCGAGCTCGCCGCGCCCGGCGAGACGCTAGGCCACCTGCGTCAGAAAGCGGCTGCGTACCTGCGCCATGGTTCTAGCCTGGTTTGGATAGTCCGGCCCGCCGAAAAAGGCGTTGATGTCTGCCGCGCTGTTGAGCGCTCACAACTGCATACGGAATTTGTCGCCCAAGACGGCATTCTCTACGGCGAAGACGTGCTGCCGGGTTTTCAACTCGAATTGAAGCGTCTATTTCCGCCCAGCGCCGAGAGCTAGCGCCGGCTGGCTAAATCCCATCCCCCAGCCGCTGAATATGCCCAATCGTCCGCGCCACGCCTTCCGCCAGCGGCGTCTCGTAAATCGTGTCGAAGTTGGCGCGCAGCTCGCTGTCATCAAAGCCGGCCGGGAAGGGCAGGGGATTGTCCGCCACGTCAATCTCGGCCGTGGGCAAAACGTCCTGCGCGGCCGCCACAAAATCAGCCACTGTCACCGGATCGCCGCCGCCCAGGTTGAAGCCGAAGGCGCCGTCCAGCGGCTGCTCGGCCGCCAGGATGAATTGCCGCGCCACATCCGACGCCAGCTGGAATTGCATCGTGCCGCTGAAGGGAATGTGGTAGGTCTGCCCCTTCGCGGCGGCCACCAGCGCTTTGGTCGGCTCGCTGGTCATGCCTTGGTCGCGCCCCACGCCGTATACTGTATAGGGGCGCAAGGCCGTGCTGCTGATGCCGTTTTCCTCAAAGTAGACCAGCGCCGTCTGCTCGTTACAGACTTTATAAGCGCCGTAGAGCGTGCGCGGATTCTTGGGCGCGTCATGGGCGATCAGGCCCGGCGGAAAATCCGAGGGCGGCCCGTAAACGCCGATGGACGAGGCGTAGGCGATATGTCCGATGCCTTGGGCGCGCGCCGCCTCAAACAAGTTGACTGTGCCGGTGACGTTAACCTCGGCCCCCAACGGCGGGTTGGCGCGGCAGAAGGGCACTTGCAGCGCCGCCAGGTGGATGACATGGCTGATGTCGTGCTCGGCGAAGACCGCCTTCACCGCCTCGGTATCGCGCAAGTCGCCCCGCACGAATGTGATGTCCGCTTGTTCGTCGGCGCTCATCAGCCAGTCGGGGCGATGGCGATCGTCGCTCAAGTCAAAGTTGACCGCGCGCTTGCCGCTGCGCTGCAAATGCGTCAGCGCCCAGGCGCCGATGCAGCCCATACCGCCGGTGACGAGATAAGTATCGGCCATGGCTAAGCCTCGACCATGCGATTGGCCAGCTTGCCCAAGCCTTCGACCTCGACCACGTATTCATCGCCCGGCTTCATCCACACGCGCGGATCCATGCCCAGGATGACGCCTTCGGGCGTTCCGCTGCTGATGACATCGCCGGGCTCCAGCGTCATAATCCGGCTGGCGTAAGCGATGACCTCGGCTACGCTGAAGATCATGTCGGCGGTATTGCTGTCCTGCCGCAGCTCGCCGTTCAGCCAGCCTTTGATCGACAGATTCTGCGGATCGGGGATTTCATCGGCGGTGACTACGTAGGGACCCAGCGGCAAGAAATTGTCCAGGGTCTTGCCCAGCAGCCATTGCCCGCTCTTCATCTGGAAGTCGCGCTCGCTGAGGTCGTTCATATTGCAATAACCGAAGACGGCCTCCAGCGCGTCTTCAACCGAGACATTGCGCACGGTCGCCCCCATGACCACGCCCAGCTCCGATTCGTAGTCGACCGTCCGCCAATTGGCTTGCAGCGGAATGTCTTCATTGTGGGCGGCGATAGTGTTGTTAAACTTGCTGAATAGCACCGGCTCCTCAGGCGGCGCCATGCCCGATTCGGCCGCGTGCTTGCTGTAGTTCAAGCCGACGCAGAGGATCTTGCCCGGGTTGGGCACAGCCGGCCCGTATGACAAATCCGACTCCTGGTGATAAAGCGCCGGGTCGTCCGCCGCCGCGACCAGCGCGCCCAGCCCCGGCAGCGCGGCGGAGCCACCCGCGTAGAGCGCATCGGCGCTGGCCGGGCAGTCGACGCCGGTAGCCGCGACCGCCGCCGCCACGTCAAGCACACCGCGCGCGGTCACGACGCCTAATTTGTTTCCATCGCTTGATCGATACGTTAAGAGTTTCATATCCTGCCTTCTTGATCTTCATCACATCAATCGCGCGCCCAGTTTACCCACTAGACGCAAACATCTGTAGGGGCGACCGGCGTGCGAATTGAAGAGCGCGGGCTATTGACGCTTTGCTGGCCCGCACCTTTTGCGTAAGGGCCACCTTGAGTCATTCAAGATGAATCAAGCCTTCTCTGCGCCCTCACTTTTTCTCTGTGTCCTCGGTGGTAAAAAATGTCGATAATCACAATGATGTTTCCCGTTCGCGCCGCTCCATCTCTTCCTCGTACCAGCTCTTGCGCTCGGCGTCGAACTTCAGCACGCGAAAGTACTCGGCGTATTGGACCCCGACCATCTTGCCGCCTTCGCGATTGCTCTGCATCACCCACTTCCGCGCGCCGCTCTCGTAATCTTCGCCCGAGCCGATCTGCGAGGCATGCGCGCCCAGCGCCGCCATTTTCAGCTCAATGGCGCAGCTGATGTCGTGGTAGTGCGTCGGCGCCTGGGTCAGATTCAGATATAACTCGCCGATCTTGTGCGGCTCATAACCGTCCGCCAGCAGCTCGGGGAAGATCGGGCGCGTCTCGGCGCTGGGGAAAGCGGCGTAGATCGTCGCTTCGCCGGCCGCGCGGTGATCGGGGTGGTTGATATAACTGGCGTGCGCGAAGACGGTGGTCGGGTCCTGGCAGACCACGCGATAGGGCTTGGTCTCACGGATGATGCGGGTGATGTCGCGCCGCAGTTCCAGGCTCGCTTGCAGCGTACCATCGCTATAACCCAGGTAGCGGACGTCGCTGACGCCCACGCGCGCGGCGGCTTCGTCCTGCTCTGCCCGGCGCAGCGCCACCAGCGCCTCCCGCGTCATGTCCGGGTCGTTGCTGCCGGCGCCGCCATCGGTGATGATGACGTAGGTGACGGTGGCGTCTTCATCGCGTATCCAGCGCGCCACGCTGCCGGCCACGCCGAATTCAATGTCGTCGTGGTGGGCGGCGGTCACCACGATGTGATAGGGTTCGTCCCGCCGCGGAATCGGCTCAAGCCGGTCATAGTCAACTGTCATAGTCTGTCCTTCAATACGCTGTAATTCGCGGAAGTATATGAGAGACGAATTATCGTCTATACTCTGCATACGTCAATGATGAGCGAAGACGCGCCTGAAATGAACCATCAGGATGGGTGGCAAGTAAGGCAGCCGGCTAAAAGGACAGAACCATGGAAGAGACGACGAAAAAGGCCGCGCTTCAACTGACGGATATCCGCCAGCTGGGCGACACGGTAGAAGAGATCGTCGAGGCGCTCAAGGATCCGGAGGTCTTCGAAGCCATCTTCGGCGAGCCGAGCGACGAAGAAATCGTGGCGGCGCTGAAGCAGGCCGAAGCCGAATACCAAGCCGGCGACTACCAGCCGACCCGGCTAGATGACGATGACGACGATGAGCCCTATCGAACGCCTACCCGCAAAGAAATCCTGGCCGGCATCAAGCAAGGTTACAAGTCAGCATTGGCGGGAGATTTCTTGACTTTGGATGAATATCGAGAACTACTCAAAGAGTGAATCCCACGCCGATGTCGATCAAAGTCATTCTACTGAGGGACTTTCTCAAGGACGTCAAACGCTTGCGGAAACGATATCGTCGGGTCGAAGATGATGTCGAAGAACTGGTGGCGGAAATAGAACGCGGCGAGTTACGCGGAACCCCTATGCCCGGCTTTGGCAGAGATGTTTTCAAAGTACGTCTGGCAAACCGCTCGGCTGGTCGGGGGAAGACGGGGCGGCTTTCGTGTCGTATATTCGCCGTTAAATGCAGACACAGTCGTATTGCTCCACATCTATTCGAAGTCGGAGAAGGACAACGTTAGCGCCGGTGAAGTTTGGTGGCTGCTCAGAGATTTTTAGTGGCTGACAGGCACGCTATTGACCGGCTCCTATAGCAAGATTGCCCACAATCTACATTTTCGTTTGCCGCCGCAAGCGTTATCATTGCCGCCACTCTAACGGGAGCAGCAGCCTATGCCGCGTCATCAGCGGCTTCTCTGTTCGGTCTGCATCGGCCATCTCACCAACGACGTCTTCGCCTCCATGACGCCGGTGCTCTTGACCTTCCTGGCCGCCGGCATCATGCCCATGAACAACATTCAAATCGGCCTGGCTGTCAGCCTGGCGCAGCTCATGGGCGCCCTGACGCAGCCCTACTTCGGCATCCGCGCCGACCGCAGCGGCGGACGCTGGCTGGGCTCCTTCGGGCTGCTCTTCCATGTCTTCATGTTCACCCTGTCCGTCATCCTCGCCGCAGCCACACGGCAGTACTGGCTGATGTTTTTCCCCATGGTTTTGGCGACTGTCGGCAGCGGAGCGCTGCACCCGGTCGGCGCGCTGCACGCGGCGGAGTCCGTTCCCGGCCGCTCCGCCTTCCACATGGCGATCTTCTTCTTGATGGGGCAGACAGGTCTGGCGCTGGGCCCCGCCATTGCCGGCATCCTGCTGGAATCGGCCAACCCGGACCTGCTGGGCAGAATGGGCGCCATCGTAAGCGTCCACCACTTCGGCATCCAGGACAATGTCACGCCGATCGTCTTGCTCTCTGTGCTGTCGATCCCGGCTGTACTGCTGATGGTCACTAGCATACCGCGCCATCACGAGCATCATGCCGAGCAGGACAAACGGAAGTCCGAGCGCGAAAACGGGGCCAAGCAACACTTTCCCTTGCTGGCCTTTGTCATCCTGGGCGTGATTGTGCTGCTGCGCGGCCTGGGGCAGCAGGGCTCCGTGGCCTTTGTGCCCGTCCTCTTCGAGCAGAAGGGTTGGGATCCGGCCGCCTACGGCACAATCACCAGCTCCTTCTGGATCGCGTCGGCGGTTTCCGGTCTGGTATTCGGGCGCCTGGCCGATCGCTTTGACCGGCGCAAAGTGATGATGCTGAGCATGCTTTTCTCGGCGCCGGCCTTCTACCTGCTGCCCGCCTACGAGGGCGTCTTCGCCTTCTTCCTGGCGATAGCCGCGGGCGGTTTATCCGGCGGCGCGCACAGCTTGATCGTGGTCATGGCGCAGGACCTGATCCCGCTGCGCAAAGGTTTCGCCTCGGGCGCGATTCTGGGCTTCATCTTCGCCACCGGCGCGGTCGGCTCTCTGGCTATCGGCATCATCTCCGAGCAGATCGGACTGTCGCTGACCTTCCAGATCGTGGCGGCTATGATCGCCTTCGCCGGCCTGCTAAGTCTGCTGCTGCCGCGCAAGAGCACGACCTGAGCCGGGTCAGAGCATGCCCAAGCTCCTCTACGTCTCCTTTATGCGGCTGCCGACCGAGAAGGCGCACGGCCTGCAAATCATGCAGAATTGCGAAGCCCTGGCCGCCGCCGGTTGCGATGTGACGCTGTGGGTGGCGCGCCGCTGGAATACTCGCGAGCTTCGTCAAGTCAAAGACCCATACGACTACTACGGCGTCGCGCCCAACTTCGCGGTACGCCGCATCCCCTGCATCGACCTCTTTCCGCTTTTTTCGCCCGAAAGCCTCGGCGCGCGCATCGCCTTCTACGCGCTTATCCTGAGCTACGTGCTGGCGGCTCTGATTCCGCTGTTATTCAGCCGCGCCGAAATCTATTACAGCCGCGACGAATTCCTGCTGGCGCTGCTCGCGCGGCTCAAATCCCGGCGATCGCTCGCTTATGAAGCCCATCAATTCGCGCCTGCTGGTCACGGCGCGGCGCTGCAAGCTTATGTCGCTTCCCGCGTCGGCAGCGTCATTGCTATTACGGGCCGCCTTCGACAAGACCTGATCGACCAGCGCGGCGCTGATTCAGCTCGCATGATTGTCGCCCACGACGGCATCCGCCGCGCCCGCTTTACTGACCTGCCTGCACAGGCCGCAGCGCGCCAACAGCTCGGCTGGAAAGAAGACGCTTTCATCGTCGGCTACCTGGGGCGGCTTCTCACGCTGGGCATGGACAAAGGCGTTGGCCTGCTGGTCGACGCGCTGTCGACTGTAGACGGCGCGCAGCTGGCGCTGGTGGGCGGGCCCGCTGAGATGGCGCTGCAGTTTCGCGAGCGTTGGCTGGAGCGCGGTCTGCCCGACGAGCATTTCTTGTACGTCGGGCATGTTCCGCCGGCTGAGGCGCCGCATTACCTGCGCGCCTTTGACGTCTGCGCCATGCCGCACCCGCCCACCGCGCAATTCCGTTACTACACCTCGCCGCTGAAGCTATTTGAGTATATGGCGGCCGGCCGCGCTATCGTCGCATCGGATCTGCCGGCCTGGTCTGATGTCGCATCCAATGAGGAATCGGCGCTGCTGCTGCCGCCGGAGGATATCGCCGCCTGGGCCGCCGCCATCAAGCGGCTGAAGGACGACCCCAAATTGCGGCGCCGACTCGGCGAACGAGCGCGTGAAGTCGCCCTTGCGCGCTATACCTGGAGCGTCCGCGCTGAACGGATTCTGGCGCATATCTACTCGGCTTGACGCAATCGCAAGCATAATCAATTTCTGGATGTCCATCTCAAGTGGAGCCGGGGCGTGATGATGCCAGCAGCCCCGAGCCGGGCGCGACTTGTCTCACACAGATTATTGAACTCCAACCAGTTGGAGCGTGTCGGGGCGAGCCACAGGCTCGCCCGTTTGAAGCAGCAGGAGAAATTTGCGGGCGACTTGATAATTCGCCCCAACCAAATTAGACCTGAATTGAAATGGCGCATTGGGCTCGCTTCACAGAATTGTGATCGCTACCTGCCTTGCTGCCGCTTGCCCAACTGCTCCAGCGCCGACTCGGCGGTGAAGCGATCGACATCAGCCCCCTGCATCAAGCGCACCAGGGCTTCGTCATAGCGCTCGGCTCGCATTAACGCGCACAGTTCCTGCTCGTCCAGCGAAGCATGGGCCAGCAACTGACGGCATTTGCGCTTGCCCTCGATCTGCATGAACTGATAGACGCCGTATGCGAAAAGCGCGCCCATCAGCAGAATATTCACCAGGACGAAGAGGACGAAGAACACAGGCGATCCTTTCGCGCGCTAGCAGCTGACGTCTTTGCCTTCTGTACCGAAGACACTCAGGCGCAAGTCGCTGTTGGGCAGGGGTTGGGCGCTCCAAGGCCGGTAATGGAATTGCAGCGCCCAACGCCTGCGGTGGGATCGGGTGGGCGGTGTCCCATGATGCAGCAGGCAATGGAAAAGCAGGCAGCCGCCGGGCGGCAAGGGCACGGCCGCTATTCTGCCCAGCTGCACATCGCTGTCGCAGATCTGCCAGTCGCGACGTGTCCAATGGGGCATCGGTCCCTCGTGGTGGCTGCCCGGGATGACCATCATGCAGCCATTCTCCGGCACGGCCACGTCCAGGGCGATCCAGGCGCCGACAATGATGGTGTCGCTGGGGAAGTCGAAGTAAGCCATGTCTTGATGCCAGGGTTTCTCGCGCCCGATCCGCGGCGGCTTCAGCATGGCCATATCTTGCGATAGCGCCGGCGACTGACCCATGATCCGCTCCAACACGGCTAGCAACTCAGCATGCCTGGAAAGCGCTTTTAAACGCGAATCGTACTCAACGACCGGCATCATCTTGCGTACGCTGTCCAGCCGCGCTTCGTCGTCCAACTGGTCAAAGCGCTCGCCCACGACTGACTCAACCATGATATTGTCCAGGTCGCGCCGCAAGATCAAGTCGCGGACGCCGGCGCGCCCGGCGTGGATTTCCGCGTCGCCAATCGCATTGTGAATCACCATGAAGCCAAGCGCGTGGAAGGCTTCAATATCCGCCTCGTTGACCGCGCCGAAACCGTCAATGCCGCTCGTGACCTGATGCCGGAATTCATACAAGCCGGCGGGCGGCGCGGTCGCGCCATATTCATCCAGGTTCATGCGAACGCTCCCAACATACATTCGCGCTAATCAGCATGGTCGATATTACCGTATTGGCGCTGAAGTTGCCGCTCGATGCAGTCCGCCACCTGCAGCCAGCCGTCGGTGTCGAGCAGCGCGACATCTTCGTCTGTCCAGAAGGCGTAGGCGATTTCGCTGGACTCGGGCTCGCCGGGCGCGGCGCGAACCCTCGACCATGCCCGCGGCCGCGGCCCGTAATAGTGCTCAACCAAATCCGCCATGATGGCGTTGACCGTGGCGCTGACCAGATAGCCGATGCGCGGCGGCAGCGGCCCCGGCTGCAAGGCATGCGCCAAATCAGCCAGCGCCTTCATGAAATTGGCCGCCCCTGGGTACTCGAAATCGCGCAGCGCTTCCGGCGGCAGGCGCGCCGGCGCAATGCCGGTGTTCACCATTTGCATCAGGATCTGCCGCGCGAAGACGCCATCGGGGTAATAAGTTTCAAAGGTCTCCAGAAACGACCGCGCCCGTTCGACGACGACAGCCAGCGCCAGATAAAAGTCCAACTCCATGAATAGTGACTTGAGCAGAAATTGGCAGCGCTCGGGGTCGCGCGCTTCGGCGGCGATACGGAGCTGTTCAATTGTCTTCATTTGGCTTTGCATGGCGCGCCGGCAGTCTTCCGCATCCAGGCACAACAATAACACAGCGCGATAGCAACACAAACAGATTGGCGGGCGGTCACCGCCGGGTCACGTCTTGGCTGAGGTCTGTTATAATCCAGGTAGAAGACTTCCAAGACTTAAAGGACGCCATAATGGCACTTGCACCTACCGACTCCCGCGCGGGCACAATCGCGGAATACCTGGGCGACGAAGCCGACACCTTGCTCAGCCACTGCTGCGACACCATCCCGCGCGCTGACCTGGCCCTGCCCGGTCCAGACTTTGCAGAGCGCGTCTGGCTGGATAGCGACCGCAACCCGCAAGTCATCCGCAGCTTGCAGCAAATCTACGACAGCGGTCGACTGGGCGGCACCGGCTACGTCTCAATCCTGCCTGTCGACCAAGGCATTGAGCATTCGGCCGGCGCCTCCTTCGCGCCTAATCCAGCTTATTTCGACCCGGCCAGGATCATCGAATTGGCGCTTGAGGGCGGCTGCAATGCCGTTGCCTCGACCTTTGGCGTGCTGGGAATGACCGCCCGCCGTTACGCCCATCGCATCCCCTATATCGTCAAGGTCAACCACAACGAATTGGTGACCTATCCCAACTCGCACGAGCAGATCATGTTCGGCACGATCAAGCAGGCCTGGGATATGGGCGCGGTCGCTGTCGGCGCTACGGTGTACTTCGGCTCGGCTGACGCCAACCGGCAGATGGTCGAGGTGGCGGAGGCCTTCGCTTACGCCCACGAGCTGGGCATGGCGACCATCCTTTGGTGCTATATGCGCAACTCCGCCTTTACAGTCGACGGCGTTAACCACGAAACCAGCGCCGATCTCACCGGGCAAGCCAATCACCTGGGCGTGACGCTGGGCGCCGATATCGTCAAGCAGAAGCTGCCCACGCAGACCGGCGGTTATCACGCGCTCAACAGTGGCGACTCGTCCTACGGCAAGCTCGACGACCGCATCTACACGGAGCTATCCAGCGACCACCCCATCGATCTGACGCGTTATCAAGTGGCCAATGGTTACATGGGCAAGGTTGGTTTGATCAACTCGGGCGGCGCCAGCGGCGCCAACGACTTCGCCGAGGCGGTCAAGACGGCCGTCATCAACAAACGCGCCGGCGGCATGGGACTCATCAGCGGCCGCAAAGCCTTCCAGCGCCCGCTGGCCGAAGGCGCGCGCCTGCTGAACGCCATCCAGGATGTCTACCTTGATGAGAGCGTGACCATCGCCTGAATCCAACTCCATCTCGAAAGCTGTAGGGCCTGTCCGGTACCGGGTCATTCTGATGCGCTTTTTCTACCCCACCCCCCGGCCCCCTCCCCGACGAGTCAGGGAGGGGGAGCTTCGTTGGGCGGATACCGTAGAAATCAACAACGTTTCACATTGATTGAAACGCCGCACGGTATAGATTCGGTATTGTTCCAGCTACTCTAAGGTTAGAAATGCAGTACCGGGCAAGCCTTGTAGGGGCGAGCCTTGGCTCGCCCGTCTATCTCAACCCTTGCCGATATTCAGAATCTCCAGCGCCCCCGCCACCACCTCCCGCGCGATGCCAAATTTGCCGGCGACTTCGCTGGCGGGGTCATCGCCCAAGAAGTGATCGCGCCGCTCGCCGGCGACAAACTGCTGCAAGCGCAGCGGCCGCTCGTCGCTGTTGAAGCGCCAAAGCTGGTCGTCGATCACCTTGTGTATCACCGCTTCGTTCAAGAATTGGCCGCCATCGCGCCGATAGTCGCGCAGCGTGGTCGCGCGATAGTCCGCCTCGCCCACCGCCGCATCGTTGAGCTGGAAGACGCGCTCATCTCGCGGAACGCTGCGCCGGATCTCATAGCGACTCTCCGCCAGCGGCTTGGCCGTGTAGCGCATGAAGGGGCTTTCGACGCTTGACTCCCGCCCGTCGGACAGCGGCAAGATCGCGTGCAGCGGATAGCCGACGTCAACCAGGCGCTTCCGCCCGTCCAGCAGCAGGACGATCGCGCTGTGACAGCCGATAGCGCTGCCCATATCATTTATCGTCAGGTAGCCCTCGAATCCGATGCGCCGCAGCAACGCGAAGAAGGCGTAGTTGCTCTCGTAGCAGGTGCCGCCCGTGCCCTGTTCAAAGTGGCTCTCCCAGAAGGACTCGCCCAGCAGCGCGCAATCAGCCGCGTCAGCATATAGCGCCCGCCGTACAACGCGCGAGGCGCTCTCCCAGGGCACAGTCCGCGTATAACGCTGTAGTAGCAGGCCCAGCGAATTCAGGCTCGGCGGTAGATCAGTTGGCAAGCCAAAGTGACGCAGTACGCGCCGATTCAAGTTCTCGGTCAAAGGCGCAGTTTCAGCGGCAGTGTTCTTCATAGCGCCGATCATAGCGGAAAGCTGCGCCCGGCGACAGACCAGGCCAGCGTTGGCGACACGCCGGGCATGCCGTACAATCAGTCTCCCGCAGCCGGATACCCGAAGCGTGTGTTCGGGCTGGTCGGTGGCTCGCCCCTACGGATTCGGTTATGTATGAAAGTAAGGGGCGGGTGACATATAGAGATTAAACCATCACAAGCGGGCGCCTATGCGATACGCCGAGGTCGCGCTGAATGTGCCGGTGCGCAAGACCTTCACCTATCACATCCCGGCTGAGCTGGACGAAGTCGTGGCGCCGGGTTGCCTGGCGCGCGTGGAATTTGGCGTGGCTATGCAGCCGGCGGTTGTACTCGCGATTCACGGCGAAAGCGCCATTCCCCAGACGAAGCCGATCATCGAGCTGCTCGATCCGGCGCCGGTCTTGTCGGCCCCTTATCTCGAGCTGGCCAAGTGGCTGAGCGAGAGCGCGCTGGCGCCGATTGGCGCTTGCGTCTGGCTGATGCTTCCGCCCGGCTTCACCGGCAAGTCGGACCGTCTGTACAGCTTTGTCCGCGACGACTTGCGCGCCGAGCAGCCGACGCAGATGACCTTGCCCGGCGCCGACCCGGACGTGGAGCTGCCGCTGCCGGTTCAAATCCTGGATCATCTGCGTGACAAAGGCCCCAAACGCCTGAGCCAGTTGAAGCGCTCCTTTTCCAAACAGCCGGTGGAAGCCGAACTCAGTCAGCTCGTTAAGGCGGGCATGGTGGCGGTCGAAGCGGTGCTGGCGCCGCCATCCGCCCGGGTGAAGACGGTAACCCGTCTCTACCCGCAGTACATGCCGGAGCAAATCCCCCGGCTTGCCAGGCGAATTGGCAAACCGGCGCGCCATGCCGACTTGCTGGAGGAAATCGCCCGCCGCGATGAGGACGCCATCGGCGTTCAAGACGCGCTGGATTTGGTGGGCGCCAAAACCCGCGCCCCGCTCAAACGGCTGGTCGACGAAGGTCTGGTCTTCATCGAGCCGACCGAGCGCGGCGAACAAGACCTGATCGTGCTCGAAGCTGACTCGGACCGCGTAGAGCGGATGCTGCAAAATTGGCGCGGCAATGCCTGGACGGCCGCGATCATGCGCCAGATTGTCGACATGCCGACGCCGCCCACCATGACGGAGTTGCTGCGGGAAACCGGGGCGACGCGGGGCCGCATCAAGCAGTTGATCGCGGAGGGATTCCTCGAGCCGCGGCAAGAGCAAGTCATGCGCGATTCGCTGCGCGATTTCGACTTTGTGCCGGCCGATGCGCCGGCGCTGACGCCCGATCAGCTGTCAGTCTGGGAGGAAATCCTGCCGGCATTGAAGGCGGGGCAGTCGTCGCGTTTCCTGCTGCATGGCGTGACCGGCAGCGGCAAGACGGAGATCTACCTGCGCGCCATAGCGGCTGTGCTGGCGCAGGGCAGGAGCGCCATATTCCTTGTGCCGGAAATCGCGCTTACGCCGCAGACGGTGCGCCGCGTCTCGGAGCGCTTCCCGGGCCAGGTAGCCCTGGTGCACGGCAGCCTGCCGATGGGCGAACGCTACGATACCTGGCAGCGGGCGCGCGCCGGCAAGGCGGCCGTGATCGTGGGCACGCGCTCCGCGCTCTTCACACCGATGCCTGAACTCGGCTTGATCGTGATCGATGAAGAGCACGACTCCAGCTACAAGCAGTCGCCGCAGGGCTGGTTAAGCAGCGAGCCCCATTATCACGCGCGGGAAGCGGCCTTACATCTGGCCGAGCGGCAGGGCGCCGCGCTTATACTGGGCAGCGCGACGCCCGACCTGGGCGTCTGGCATCGCGCGCAGCGTGGTCAGTACGCTATCCTGCGGCTGCCCCAGCGCATCATGGGGCACCGCCAACGCATCCGCCAGCAAGCCGACCGCCTGGGCCGCCTGTCCCGCTATCAAGTTGACCGCGAAGACGCCATGATGATCGATCTCCCGCCCGTCTCCGTTATTGATATGCGCGCCGAGCTGCGCGCCGGCAACACCAGTATGTTCAGCCGCGATTTGCAGGAGGCGCTGTCCGTCGTGCAGGAACGCGGCGAGCAGGCGATGCTCTTGCTCAATCGGCGCGGGCAGGCGTCCTACGTCTTCTGCCGTGATTGCGGCTACGCCCTCGAATGCGACCGCTGCGACACGCCGCTGACCTTCCATCGTTACGACCGCAGTTTGCGCTGCCACCACTGCGGCCACAGCCAATCTCAGCCGCAGACTTGCCCGGCCTGCGGATCAGCCAGAATCCGCTATTTCGGCGCCGGCACGCAGCAGGTCGAAACGGCGCTGCAATCGCTGAATCCGGCCATCCGCAGCTTGCGCTGGGATATCGACACGGCGCAGACGCCGCAAATGCACTTCGAGATTCTGGAGCGATTCATCGATCGTCAGGCCGATGTGCTCATCGGCACGCAGATGATCGCCAAAGGGCTTGATCTGCCCCTGGTCACGCTGGTCGGCGTCGTCAGCGCGGACCTTGGCCTGGCGCTGCCGGATTATCGCGCCGGCGAGCGCGTCTTCCAGCTCTTGACCCAGGTATCGGGCCGCGCCGGCCGCGGCGTTCTCGGCGGCAAAGTCATCGTGCAGACCTACCAGCCGGAACACTACGTCATTCAGGCGGCGTCGCGTCATGACTATGCCGGCTTCGTTGTGCAAGAAAGCGAGTATCGCCGCGCCCTGGGTTATCCGCCTTGGCGCCGACTGGCGCGTATCGTTTTCACCTATACGTCGAGCGACAAGGCGCGCCAACAGGCCATGCTCGCCGCCCAGCGTTTGCGGCAATCGCTGAAAGAGCGCGATCTCTCCGGCACAACCTTGATCGGGCCCGCGCCCTGCTTCTACAGCCGCATCGACAAGAAGTACCGGTGGCATCTGCTGCTGCGCGGGCCGGACCCGCGCGCCGCCTTGCGCGGCTTACACCCGGAACCGGGCTGGCAAGTCGACATTGACCCCGCCGATGTGCTCTAGCTGCCTGGAGCGCGTTGCGAACCAGAAGGCGAAGGTGCTATCATTTGCGCATGTTGCGCTCAGCCGACGGAGTGGAGGCGGGGTAGAAAAGCGCATGCGCAAGTTTCTGAGTTTGCTTTTCGGCTTGGGCCTTGGTTGGGCGATAGGCGCGCTGCTGGTCACATTTTTCGCGCCGCTGACATCGGACGAGCTGCGAGACAATTGGCAAGACCACTATGAGCGGGCTTTGGCGGCCGGTCGTAAAGCCAGCGCAAAACGCCGCTCGGAATTGGAGCGGGAGCTCAAAGATCTGGGCAAGGACTGAACGATTTCACGCGCAGCCAAGCGAACCAGTCATCAATTGCCCGCCGATTCGAGCCCGTCCGCGCGGCGCGCCAAGACGCCGTGATCCTGGCGGTGGCGGGCGCTTTAACACTTGATATGTTACAGACAGCGGCTTGCGCTTCCATTTCTCGCCCAGTCTCTGTTTCTCGGCTGAGCTAGTATAATCAGCACCATGAAAATCGATAGGCAAGGCAGTACCAGTTGGCGTCTGGACTTCTGGGTGCTATTCGCTACCGTATTGGCGCCGAGCATGGTCTTTATGGTCAGCACGGCGCTTAGCGTGGCATTGCCGGCTATACAGCGCGACTTAAACGCCGGCGGCACAGATCTAATCTGGATTGTCAACGCCTATTCGCTGCTGCAAGCCGCCTTCATTTTCCTCAGCGGGTCATTCGGCGATCACTATGGCCGCAAGCGCGTTTACATCATTGGCATTGTGCTGTTTGCGTTGTCGTCGCTGGTCTGTGGTGTCACGGAATCAGCCGAGGTCTTGATCGTCGCGCGCGCGACGCAAGGCGTCGGCAGCGGCATGATGATCACCTGCAGCCTGGCGCTGGTCGGTTCTTTTTTCGCGCATCACCGCCGCAGTTGGTCCATCGGCGTTTGGTCGGCCTTCACGATGCTGATTTCCGGCGCTGGCCCCATCATCGGCGGGCTCTTAACGGAAGCCGGCTTGTGGCGTCTGATCTTCATCATCAACATTCCGCTTGGCATTGTCGCCATTCTGGTGCTCCTCGTCCATGTGCCGGAGAGTTATGACGAAGAAGCGCCTAAAGACCTGGACGTCTCGGGCACTTTTCTCAGCACGCTGGCGTTGATGCTCAGCGGTTTCTTTTGCATCGAGGGCCCTCGCCGCGGCTTCGACGATCCCCTGGTGCTGCTCTCGGGCGGCGCGGCGCTGGCGATCCTGCCGGCTTTCATCTGGATCGAAGGCCACAGCGATCACCCGATGATGCCGCTTAACCTCTTTCGCTCGCGCACTTTCACCGGCGCCAACACGTTAACCCTGCTGCTATACGGCGCGATGAATAGTGTGCTGTTTTTCCTGCCGCTCAGCTTGATTCAAGTTCAGCGGTACACCGAATCGGCCGTGGGTTTCGCGCTCCTGCCGATGACTATTCTGATGGTGGGACTGTCATTTTTGATGAGTCGCGTAGTTGATCGCTACGGACCGCGCATACCTCTGATCGCGGGTCCAATTGTTATCGGCCTATCATTCATCTTGCTGGCCATGCTGAAACCGGCCTATGGACAAGATACCTACTGGACGACGCTGTTTCCGGCCATCTGCCTCTTTGGCGCCGGCATGGGCATAACGCTGGCGCCGTTGACTACGGCGGTTATGGCCTCGGTGGACGAGCATCACGCCGGCATGGCCTCCGGTTTGAACAACACCGTGTCGCGCTCGGCGCAGGTGCTGGCGATCGCGGTCATGGGCGGTATCGTGCTGGTGCTGTTCAGGGACTCGCTGCTGAGCGATCCGACGGTCACGGCGCTGCCCGCCGACGCACGCGCCTTGCTCACCACCGAGTCGGTTAAATTGGCGGAGACGTCTCTCCCGGCGACTCTTTCGCCGCTAGAGCGCGTTCAGCTGCGCGATTTGATCAGCAAATCCTTCGCAGATACCATAAGCGTCGTCATGATAATCGCCGCCGGTCTGAGCATTTTGAGCGGACTGCTGGCGGCCCTGTTGATCGAGCGCGAACTGCCGTTCCCGGAATAAGCGGCAGGCAGTCAGCCAACGCAGACTGAGTTAGCAATTACAGCAACAAGCGCGGATCAGAGCCGGTTCGAATCAGGTTGTGTTTTCAGTTTTTGTGTTAGGCTGAAAGAGTGTGGCGCTAAATGAATGCTCCATAGAGGATTGTCTTCGTTGCCAGACGGATACGTGAGTGGCGGACGGGCCACAGGATATTGGGTGCTCTTCGCCTCCATTTTGGCGGCGAGCATGGCTTTTGTCGCGAGTTCGTCGCTTAATGTGGCGCTGCCGGCGATTCAGGTGGAATTGGGCGCGCGCGGCGCCGACCTGATTTGGATCCCCAACGCGTACATCATGGTGCAGGCCTCGCTCATCGTAGTGACCGGTTCGATGGGCGATCACTACGGGCGCAAGCGCATCTGCATGTTAGGCATATTGCTATTTGGTCTGGCGTCGGTGGTTTGCAGCGCGGCTTCGACGACCGGCGTCATCATCGCCGGGCGCCTGGCGCAAGGTATCGGCAGCTCAATGATCGTGCCCAATAGTCTGGCGATCGTTTCCGCTCACTTCAGCCGCAAGGGTCAAGGCTGGGCAATCGGACTCTGGTCGGGTTTCACGGTACTGATGGCCGGCCTGGCGCCATTCTTCGCCGGCGTAGTCACAGATCTTGGCATGTGGCGGCTGGTCTTTCTGATTCATATCCCCCTGGGTATTCTCGCGGCCTTGGCCTTGATGCGCTACGTGCCCGAGAGTTACGACAAGAGCAAGAATAAATCGTCGCAGCGAATGAGCTTGCTGGGCGCGCTGCTGGTGATCATGGGTCTGGGCGGCGTCACCTTCGGCTTCATCGAGAGTTCCACCTTCGGCTTTGGCAGCCCAATCATAATTCTCGCCGTTTTAGGCGGGCTGCTATCCATGGCGGTCTTCCTCTCCGGCGAACGCGAGGGCAGATTCTCAATACTGCCGCTGTGGCTGTTCCGGTCCCGCACCTTTAGCGCGTCGAATTTTATCAGCCTGGTTTTTCACGGCGTCATCCAGCCGGCATTGCTTTACCTGCCGCTGAATCTGATCCAGGTGCAAGGTTATAGCGCCACCTTCACCGGACTATCCATCATTCCCTTGATTCTGGTCGCGACTCTGGGTTCCGCCCTGGTCGGCCCCCTGCTGGATAAGCGCGGACCGCGCGCGCCGATGGTGATCGGCCTGCTGCTCACAGCGATCGGTTTCTTCTTCTTCGCCAACGTGGGCCTCACCGGCGGCGAATCCGATTACTTCAGCACATTCTTTTTGCCGGTTGTGCTTTTTGGTTTCGGTTTCGGCTTGACATTCGCGCCGCTGACGATGGCGGCCATGGCCTCGGCGCCGGAGACAAACGCAGGCATCGCCTCGGGCGTGAACCATACCGTGACGCGGGTCGGGCAAGTTCTGGTCGTGGGTGTATTGGGCGGCCTGGCCATTACCTGGTTCGGACAGCTGCTGATGAGCGATGCTTATGTCCAGTCCTTGCCGGCGGAAGCGCAGACTCACCTGGCGGCGGAATCGGGCAACCTGGCCGAGACGGGCGTCCCCGATTGGCTGACTGCGGATCAGCAGGCGCAAGTTGACGAGGTGATCCGAGAGTCTTTCGCCGCCACATTCAGCATCTTGATGCTTATCGGCGCCGGCGCCTGCGTGCTCAGCGCCGTAGTCTCCATCCTCACTATCGACGACCGCGAACTAAAACTCAGGCGCGGGCAGGACATCCTGGATGATTCCGACGCGCAGCCCGACGACCGGCGCCAGCCTAGTCCTGAGGACCTTCTCGATAAACCACTTCGCGAAGCCCCTTGAGATAGCCGATGGCGAATAGCCGGCCGATCGAGGAATAGCCGGCATTCTCGTTGTCGTCGCCCGCCATCGTCGGCACGTGATCCGGCCGCAGCACGCCCTCAAAGCCGATATCGCGGTAGGCGCGCATGCAAGCCACCATGTCCGATTGCCCGGCATCGTGGAAAGTCTCCTGGAATTTCTCCGGCGTGCCGGCCACGTCACGCATGTGTACAAAGAAAATCTTGTCAGCGAACTGGCGGATCAGCCCGGGCAGATCGTCGGTCATCAGCGTAAAGTTGCCCTGGCAGAGCGCGATGCCGTTCATGTCGCTCGGGACCAGTTCGAGCAGGCGCTGGAAATTCTCCACGCTGCGCATGATCCGCCCCAGCCCGCGGATCGGCGATAGCGGCGGGTCGTCGGGGTGCATCGCCAGCTTGACGCCGGCCGCCTCCGCTGCCGGGATGACGCGCTCCAGGAAATAGTGCAAGCTCTCCCACAACTGTGTCTCACCGACTTCGCCGTATTCGGTCAGTGGCGCGTCCAGCATTTGGCTGTTGTCGTAGCCCGTGACGAGCGCGCCGCCGCGTGAGCGAATGGTCGTCGAGGTGCGCATCCAGTTCATCACCGGCATCCACTCGTAGCACCATATATCCAGCCCCAGACGTCCCATGCTGTCGAGCAGCTCACAGACCGCGTCGATCTCTTTGTCGCGGCCCGGCAGCCCCAGCTTGGCCCGGTCCAGCGGCGGCCGGCTCTCGATGACCGCAAAATCGAAGCCGCCGTCTTCGTAGGCGTTTTTGACGCGCAAGAGCGACGGATACGACCAGGGCGGCTCCGGCCCCAGCTGCAAGCCCAAGTCCATCGCGCCGACGGCCTGAGTGACGCCGCATTGCGCGACCAGATCCCAAAGCGGCGAATACACCGGCGGCAGCATTTCAGCGATCTTTATCATGGAAAACCCCTGATTGTTGTCTATGGTCGAGATAGATGCGAACGAGAATAACAGACCCCTGCGATTTCGCAAACTTGTCGCTCATGGATTGCCCCGGGGCACGGCCGAGCAGGGCAGGGTTGGCTTGCCTTGTCGCGCTGATACAATAGCGTCCGCAGCCTGCTCCACATCCTTTCGCCGACATTTTCGTATACTGGCTAGGCGCAACTAACTATTGTAAGCGAACGCCTTATGCAGACCACCACCACCACTGGCGCCCAGGCGCCCAGCACGGACATTGTCGGCCTCAGCCGGAGCGAGGTTCTGGAACGCCAGCGGCGTGGACAGGGCAACGACTTTGAAGCGCGGGTCGGCCGCAGCTATTGGCAGATTTTCCGCGAAAATGTCCTCAACCTCTTTAACATCGTATTAGGCAGCATGCTCGTCATCGTCATCGCCCTGGGTGACTATGCCACCGCCTTCTTCGCCGGCTTCAGCGTCGTATCCAATACCTTCTTCGGCATGATCCAGGAATTCAACGCCAAACGGCAACTCGACCAACTGGCCGCGCTCTCCGAGCAGTCTGTGACTTGCCTGCGCGACGGCGACTGGGCCGACGTGCCTATGCGCGCGGTGGTCAAAGACGAGATCATTCGCATTGAACCGGGCGACCGCCTGGTGGTCGACGGCGTCGTCATCCAAGCCGATTCGCTGGAGATGGACGAATCGCACCTGACCGGCGAATCCGACGCCGTGGGCAAGTCAGCCGATGACGACGTCTTCTCCGGCTCCTTCTGCATCGCCGGCGCCGGCATCATGCGCGCGACCCGCGTCGGCGCCGACAGCCACATCAACCGACTGTCGGTCATCGCCAAGCAATACAAAGTCGTCAAGACGCCCACCCAAGTCAAAATCGATATCACCGTCGAAGTCACCGTACTGATCATGCTGGTCTTTGTGCCCATGATCTTCATCACCGGCTTCCACCTCAACAACGAATTCTTGGAGATCGTGCGCAACGCCGTGGTCTTCACCACCAGTTTGGTGCCGCAGGGGCTGGTGCTGGTCGCCATCTTGTCGCTGACTATCGGCGCGGTCAGAATCAGCCGGCAGCAGACCCTGATCCAGCGCGTCAACGCCGTCGAATCGCTGGCCAACGCCACCGTGCTCTGCTTCGACAAAACCGGCACGCTGACGCAGAACAAGCTGGCCGTGCGCGAGATCATCGAAATCGCCGATGCCGGCAGCGCCGACATCCAGCGCGATTTGCATACGTTTCTGAAAAATTTGGCCCACCTGAACAATACCGCCCAGGCCATCGAGCGCTACATCGACGAGCAGGGCTTCGCCGGCGGCTATCCGCAGAAGCTGCGCGAGATTCCCTTTACCTCCGGGCGAAAGTGGGCGGCGGTCTGCCTGGCCGACAAGACGCTCTTGCTGGGCGCGCCGGAACGCCT
>CAZWCV010000016.1:0-14130 GCA_964632725.1 uncultured Anaerolineaceae bacterium | reverse complement strand
TCCCTGGCGCGCGATGGCATGCGCGTGCTGGCCTTCGCGCAGAAGGCCGGCGACCCCGATATGAGCGCCGGCGTCATCTCTTACGATGTCGAGCCGCTGGCGCTGATCGTCATGAGCGACGAGATCCGCCATGATATTCAAGCAACCCTGCAAGCCTTTCGCGATGAAGACCTCAGGCTCAAAGTAATATCGGGCGATAACCTCGAAACCGTGCGCGCCATCGCGCAGAGCGCCGGCATGGACATCGGCAGCCGCGCTTACACCGGCGCCGAACTGGACGCCATGGGCGAGGGCGAGTTCGCCAGCGCAGTGCAGGACAGCAACGTCTTCGCCCGCATCGAACCAGATACCAAGCAGCGCATCGTCGCGGAGCTGCGGCAGGGTGGCGAATATGTGGCTATGGTCGGTGATGGCGTCAACGACGTGCCCGCCCTGAAAGCCGCCAACCTGGCCATCGTCATGAACGACGGCACGCAGATCAGCAAAGATGTGGCCGATATCGTCTTGCTCAACAACGCCATGTCCACACTGCCGCGCGCTTTCCGCGAAGGCAAGGAAACCACACAGACCATCTTCGGCAGCATGAAAATGTTCCTGGTGCGCAATTTCTATGGCATCGCCTTCTTCACCTTCATCGCCTTCATGGCGCTGCCCTTTCCCATCACGCCCGTGCAAATCAGCTGGGCCACCTTCGGCACCGTCAACCTGCCGGCCACGCTGATCGCCTTCAACTGGCTGCGCCCGCAATTCATGGCGCAATTCCGCCGCGATGTGGTCGATTACATCGTCACCATGGGTTTCATCGGCGCTGTGATGATGACCTTGCTTTACCTGATTACCTGGTTCGGCAGCGGCGGCGACCTGCTGATGACGCGCTCATCCGTGACGATCATGGTGGCGCTCTACGGTATGCTCATCACCTGGCATGTGCAAGGCATCGACATCTACCAGCCGCGCAGCTTCCTGCGGCACTGGCGCATCCTCGCCCTCAGCGCGCTGCTGACCGCCGCCACCATCCTCGTCATGTACCTCGACCCCCACCTCGAGCAGACCATCTTCGAGTTCAAACCGCCCGTTTGGGACGGCGGGTCGGGCTCGCTGATGATCGCGGCCATCCCGGCGCTCTTCCTGCTGACGATGGCGCTGACGGCTCACGGGCAGAAGTATCGCTACTTGCTGTCGCGCTTCTGGGCGCTGCTGTCGCCGGACAGGGAGTAGGGGGTTGTCGGCATAGAAATTGTGTGCTATAGTGAGTTCTCTTGGGAGAAAGGTTTACATAAAGTGCCCACCACCCCGGAGGACTTTCAAAAGTCTCGCAGACCGTGGTCAAGATGAAAACATGAAATCCTTATACGATATCTTGAGGCTATGGTTGCCATACTGCGGCGTGCAGGAACAGTCTACTATATAGATGGTTTCGCCGGACCTGGAAAATACTTGGAAGATAATGATGAAGGTTCTCCACTTCTTGCAGCCAAACATGCTAGGCAACTTGAGTTGTCTAACAAGACGTATGCGTTAAATTGCATTAATGTGGAATCGGATAGCTCTGTTTTTGACAATCTCGAAAAGTCAACGTCAGATTACCGCTCATGGGTAAAGAACTATTGCGGAGCTTTTGGTGATCATGTTGGCCGAATCTTGAACTGGATAGATGACAAACCAGCGCTGTTCTTTCTTGATCCACTTGGTGTAAAGGGACTCGAGTGGCAGCAATTATTGCCTGTGCTTGAGCGTCGACATACCACTGAGTTATTGATTCGCTTCGACACCAACGCCGTACTGCGACACACAGGTCGCGACATCAGCCATTACTCTACGTTTAACGCGATTCTGGGAGAAGAAAACTCTGAATATTGGCAAACCTTCTTGGTTGATTGCGAAGACTCTAGCAATGCGAGACGCGAATGCCTGTCAAATGCCTATGAGGATAAGCTTCGCCTACACTTTGATTATGTCGGCAGGATACCAATATTGAGTTCGGATGACTCCTTAAAGTATTACTTGTTATATGCAACTAGGAGTGCCAAGGGCATGCAGGTAATGAATGACGTATTCTTCAATATGCAAGACTTGCGCGATCGTACGCTTGATGACGAGAAGCTCGAACACGAGAGGTTTATTCAGCTGGAAATGTTTGAGCCCAGCCCCGAAGAAAAAACGATTGCCGAACTTAAACTTTTGAGTTTGGAGGTGCTAGCAGAATTGCAAAGTTGCCGAAAAATAAGCAGAGATGAACTGCGTGGCCGAGTTGCAGCACGGGCTGACAACTTTGGAAGGTTTTCGGGTTCTCAATTCACAGCTGCATTAGGCGGAAGACCAAGAGGCATAATTGTACCAAAGGATTTTGAAAGCCTAAATGCTCGGATACAAATTCATAATGGATTAACTGTAGGGACTGATAAAGTTGAGATTTCGCTGAAGCGCTAACTACGCTGCGGGAAAATCCTCTCGCCAGTTCGTCCAAATGTCGCGATCCATATTCCCTTTGAAGAACACCGGTACATCGCGATTCTCAAGTACCTCTAGCAATGACGAAGTCCATTCCGTCTCCGGCTGAAAAACCCGACTCCCATTGCTCGCCGCGCCAATTATCGCCCACTCGAAGGGCAAACTCTCCTCCGTCTCCAGCCACTCTTCAAACACCGGCGCCACATCAAACCAGAGTGGCTCAATACTCATAAAGCGCACCTTCGCCTCGACCCGCTTCATGTGCCGCAGATAAGCCCCCAGCGCCCGCGCGCCGCCAGTCTCGCTCATCAGATGGCCCGCCGGCAAGCTCACGCCCACCCAGACATTGTCCGGAAACGGATTAAACGCCGGCAACCGGATCGGGAACTTGCTCAAGGTCTGGAAGGTATGCTGGCTCGCCGCTTCCATCACCTTCAACACTGCTCGGATCTGCTCTTCTTCCACCCAATGACCAAACAGATCCGCCATGCTGCCCACGAAGATGCCGGCCGGACTCTTCAGCTTCCGCGGCGCGTCCAGCGCATGCGGCCGCCAATAGTGATGCTCGAATCCGTGTTGATAGCCCGATGTGAAGCGCTCGGCAATAGTCTTCGCGTAGCATTCGGTGATATACCCGTCCGGCATGCGCCAGGTGCAGCCGTGGAAACAACCGCCGGTGGGATTCCAGGTGTAGCCGGGCAGCTCCGTGCCGTCCGCCAGTCGAATCCGCGTCCACTCGATACCTTTAGGTGGCTTCTGTCGATTCATCTGTGCTCCTATACGTCAATGTAAGGCTAGCACAAATATTCTAGCTGCGCAAGCTAGTTTTGCTCCCCCTCTCCAATGCGTTGGGGAGGGGGTTGAGGGGAGGGGTTGGATCTCCACCACCCAACCACCCACAAAACCGCAAACGCCGAAAACACAAACAGCAGCGGATCAGTCGGCGAGCGATAGCGCGTGGAGGGATGAAACAGCAGATACATCACCGTCTGACTAACCTGAACTAACACCAGCAAACTCAGCATCCGCCACTCGCGCCGGCTCAGCCAAACGCCCGCGATCGCCAACAGCAGCAAGCCGCCGAAATACACGACATGCGCGGCCCGCCCGACCAAATTGAAAAGCCCGCCATCCTGGTAGGCGGCGTTGGCGGCGGTCACGCCAATATGCGAGCCCTCGCCCGTGACAATAACGACCGCGCCACCTTCGTCGACTTTGAGCCGCTCGCCTTCGCGCAGGTTGCGCAGCGGCGTCACTTGCGGATTCCAGTATACGCCCAGCTTGATCAGCAGCAACTCCGGAATGGCGGATGGGTGCTCTTGCATGTAGCGCCAGCCGGCCGCAGCCAGGAAGTCGTTGCGGCGGACCGGGTCGTCGAGCGGTGGGGCGTCCAGCGGCGGCGGCAGCCACTGCACATCGTAACCGGCGCGAAAGACGGCCGCGGCCTGCGGATTGTTGCCCTGGTAAATGTTCTCGCCGCTGTTGAGCGCGATGGGCACGAAGCCGCCGTAGATGCGCCCGCTGCGTATTAGCCAGGGCAGGACGACCAGCAGGCTAATCAGCGCGACCGGCAGCAAGCGCAGCAAGGTCTGCGCCCAGCTAAGCTTGAACAGGAACCAGATGACCGCCAGCAGCGCCAGCGCCGGCAGCAGCGCCCGCGCCAGCGTGGATATGCCCAGGACCGCGCCGGCAGCCGCCGCCAGCAGCAGCGTCACCCGATCCAACGCCTCCCGCTCGCGCAAGCGCAAAAGCAGCCAGACAAAGAGGTGCAGCAGCAGAATCCACAGGGCGGTGTCGTTCAGCGTCAGATTCTGGAAGATAAGGTAGGGATAAAGTGCGAAGAACAACCCGGACAGCGCGCCGATGCGCTCGCCCAGTTGTCGGTCAGTCGGCAGAAAGCGCCGGCAGATGTCGAACAGCAGCGCGATAGATAGCGCGTCGAAGAGGATATGCGCTGCGGCCACGGCCAGGTAATGACGCCCGAACAGCCGATAGATCAGCGAGAGCGCGGTGCTATAAAGCGGCGGCAGGCCGGCGTCGGCCATGCCCGGGACGCGGCCGTAAACGCCCGTGTCAACCAGGTTGATGGCATAGTCGTCGTAAGCTTCCGAGCCGTGGATGTCCGCGCCCGCGTCCGTATAAGCGAAGACCTGCGGGAAGGCGAGCAGGACAATCAGCCGCGCGGTGATGCAAGTCAGAAGGACTATTGCAAGTCCATGCCAGGTCAATTTACGCAATTTGAGCGCTAACATTTGCTTTGTCCGCTGAAAGGCGGGGCCAATTTCGCCTTAGGACATACGCCGTAATATCGCCGCCTAGCCAGTAAGTTTTGCGGCTTCGCGCTTATTATACTGTCGTGGCGCAGTAAGCCCCCTATCCATTGCTATGGGGAGGAGGTTTGGGGGAGGAGTTAAGCCGGCGCCGCGTAACGCTCGCCGATCGACTCGACATCGTCCATCAACTGAGTGAATTGCTCCAGGTTCAGCTGCTGCTTGGCGTCGGACATAGCCACATCCGGATTGGGATGAACTTCCACCATCAAGCCGTCCGCGCCGCTGACCCGCGCCACCCGCCCCAGCGGATTGGCGATATCGCGCCGCCCGGCCGAATGCGAGATATCCACGATGACCGGCAAGTGCGTCTCCTGTTTCAGCAAGGGAACCGCGCTGATATCCAGCGTGTTGCGCGTCCATTCGCTGAAAGTGCGGATGCCGCGCTCCATCAAAATCACTTCTTGATTGCCGCCGGCCATGATGTACTCGGCGGCGTAGATGAATTCCTTGAGCGTCGCGCCAAAGCCGCGCTTGAGCAGCACCGGCTTGCCCTGTTCGCCCAGCGCCCGCAGCAGGAAGCTGTTCTGCATATTGCGCGCGCCTACCCAAAAGGCGTCCACATAATCATCCATCATCGGAATCAGCGACAAGTCCAGCACTTCGCTGATGACGACCAGGCCGTACTTGTCCGCCACCTGGCGCGCGATCTTCAAGCCTTCTTCGCCCATGCCCTGGAAGTCGTAGGGCGATGTGCGCGGTTTGTAACCCATGCCGCGGATCATCTTCACACCGCGCTCCGCCAGCACCGCCGCCACCGCGTCCATCTGCTCGTAGCTCTCAACCGCGCAAGGACCGGCGATGACTTCAAAGGTTTCGTTGCCCAAACGCAAGCCGTTGCTGAACTCGATAATCGTGTGCTGATCGGGCTGCTTGCGCTGTACCAGTATGGTCTCGCGCGCGTCTTCCTCTTCCAGATGCAAGGTGGCGCGGAAAATCTCGCGAAAGAGGTTGGATATCGTATCGTTGCTGAAGGGCCCTTCATTGGCCAGCTGCAGCTCTGTCAGCATCTCCGCTTCGCGCTGCGGGTCATAAAATCGCGTGCCCAGCTCTTGCTGTACCTTGCCGATCTCAAGCGCAATTTGGGCGCGCCGCGTCAGCAAATCCAGAATCTGCATATTGATCGGATCAATTTGGTCCCGTAACTCCTTGAGACGATTGGTAGATGACACGGTTCTCATACTCCCCGTTTGGCGCTAGATTCTTCGTCCAAGATATTATACACAGCTATCGCCAAAAGGCATGGTCAGATTTCCTGGCGCGCCTTTGAAGACTGTAAGATTGTCACTGGGATCGGAACGGGATGGAGTTTGTCAAAGGGCTGGCTTTGTCGCGCGCCTTCTACGCCCAGGCAGTACAGCCAATCCTGTCGCGGCGCTTCCCCGAGCTTCAGTACAGCGCCGGCTTGATTGGCGGCGGCTCCGAGGTCATCGGCTACGACAACCCCGTCTCGGCCGACCACCACTGGGGCCCGCGCGCTATGCTCTTCCTCTCTCCGGCCGATCACCGCGCCCTGGCCGACGCTATCAGTACCTTACTGGCGGACGAATTGCCCTACCGCTTCATGGGCTACTCCACCAATTTCAGCGCGCCCAGGACCGACGACGGCGACCAGGGCACTCAATTGCTGGAGGACATCGACGCCGGGCCGGTCAACCATCGCGTCGAGATTCTGACGCTGGACGGCTTCATGCGCGACTATCTCGGCGTCGCCGCCGAACAGCCCTTGGGCGCCGCGGATTGGCTCAGCCTCCCGCAGCATAAACTGCTCAGCTTCACCGGAGGCGCGCTTTTCCGCGATGACATCAATGTTCAGGCGGCCCGCGACCGCTTGCGCTATTATCCGCGCGACGTCTGGTTGTATCTGCTCGCCTGTGCCTGGAGCCGAATCGGGCAGGACGAGCATCTGGCGCCGCGCGCTGGAGCCGTCGGCGATGAGCTGGGTTCGGCCCTGATCGCCGGCCGACTGGTCCGCTCCATCATGCAATTGTGTTTTCTTCTGGAGCGGCGATACGCGCCCTATCCCAAGTGGTTCGGAAGCGCCTTCTCCGAGCTTGACTGCGCCGCCGAACTTGCGCCTGTATTGCGAGCAATCCAACGCAGCGAGCATTGGCGGGGGAGACAGCGACAGCTTTGCGCGGCCTTCGAGCTTTTGAACCGTTTGCACAACACGCTGCGATTGACGGCGCCTGTAAAGCCGGCGCTTCAAGCATTCCACGGGCGCGGCTTTTGCGTCAGCAACGCCTGGCGTTACATTGAGGCGCTGCTGGCCGAGATTCGCGACCCAGAAGTAGAAGCGATCGCCGCGAGGACGCTGATCGGCGGCATTGACCAATTCAGCGACAACACTGATATGCGTGAGGCGGTGAAGCTGCGGGACAAGATTGCGAATCTTTATCTTGACTAGCCGATAGACTTGGCCGCGCGCTCACGAGCGTCGACGAACGCCGCGGCAGAGCGCCGCACATCTTCCGTCGTGGTCGTCCAGGAGCAGACGCTGATCCGGATGACCGGCTCGCCGCGCCATTCCGACCCGCCACACCAGCACTCGCCGCTGGCCTGCAACAGCTCCAGCGTACGCTCGGTCTGCGCGGGAGAGTCGCAGGCGACTAGCACTTGATTGAAGACCACGTCGTTGAGCACGCGAAAACCATGCGCGTCTAATTCGTCGGCAAACTGCCGCGCACGCCGGCAAAGTTGCGCGACGAGCTGGTCAATGCCCGCGCGCCCCAAAGATTTCAGCGCCGCCCAAAGCTCCACACCGCGCGCCCGCCGTGACATATCGGGCGTATACAACATGCAGTCGCGCCCCGCGCCGAACTGCAGATAGCTGTCGCTGGCTTGCAGCGCGCCGACCAGCGCATCGCGCTCACGACAAAGGATGATGCCGCAGTCGTAGGGACTGTTCAGCGTTTTATGGGCGTCAACTGACCAGGCGTCGGCCCGCTCGATGCCGGCGGTCAGATGCTCGGTCGCCCCGCAGGCGCGCGCCCACAGACCAAATGCGCCGTCGATATGCACCCAGGCGCCGGCCTTCCGCGCCGCTTCACACAGGGATCCAAAGTCATCGAAGGCGCCGCTGTTGACATTGCCCGCTTGCAGAATCAGCAATGTGCGGTCGTCCAGCGGCGGAAGATGACGCGGGTCGAAGCGGCCTTGCTCGTCGGCTGGCGCGGTCTCGATCTGCGCTGCTCCCAGACCCATAATCGCCAGTGTCTTTCGCACGGTGATATGCGCGCCTTCGCCCAGAACAGCGCGCAGCTTTGGCGCGCCAAAAAGCCCCCGCGCAGTGACATCCCAGCCCAGGCGCCCAAGCAGCGTATTCCGGCCGGCCAGCAAACCGCAAAGCGTCGCCGCTGACGTCCCGCTGACCAAACCGGCCGCGCTGTTCGCTGGCAAACCCAGCAGCTCCACCAGCCAGCGCTCGCAGACCGCTTCCAGTTTGGCGGCGATCGGCGACATCACTTGCAGCGCGGCATTCTGATCCCAGACATCCGCCAGCAGCCGCGCGCCCAAAGCCGCCGGCAAAAGCCCGCCGTTGACGAAGCCGAAGTAACGCCCGCCGCCCTGCGCTGTCGTCGCCGGCGAGCCCAAATCGCGCAGTTGTTCAATCACATCAACAGCCGGCGTCGATTCCTCGGGCAGGGGCTCGTCAAATGCTTCCAGCGCGGCCAGCGCAGACCGGTCGGGAAAGACCCGCCGGCCGGGCGCAGCGTCCAGATACTCGCCGCCATACGCCAGCGCCAGTCTTAAGGCGTCGCCGCTCAATTGCTCAGTTTGCAGCCGCAGCCACAGCGCTTCTTGCTCTTTCAAATTGCTCATACATTCGTCCCTGTAGGGCTCCTGGCGGTCAGGTTGAACGCCGACTTGAATTACCGGCGCGCGCATTGCGGATAGCCTCTACCGTACCAAGTGATTGAGTCCGCAATTGTAATCCGCCTGTAATCTCACCGAAATAGAATTGGCGGGAAAGCTGGGCTATAATACCTGTATCGGTCTGCGACGGAGAACGTAAAGAATCATGGAAACGCTACGAAAACCCTCAATCTGGCTTGGCGCTTTAGTCGGCGGTCTGCTGACCGTGGCGCTGATGTCAGTGCTCTTCCTGGCGGATATGCTCGCTGGATTGCCCTTTATCCCCTTCGATGTCTTCGACTTTGTATCGCGCCAATTGCCCGGTCCGCTCTTGACATTCGGCATCGACGCGATGGTGGAGATGATCATCACCTTTAACTTGGGAGAAACATCCGCCGCCGCCAAGACGGCCGAGCAGCTGATGGGCCTGGGCGCATTTGTGGCTCTGGGCGTCGTGGCGATCGCCGCTGTCTTCGCGCTGATGAACCGCAGCAAGACGGCCGCGCGCAACCTCGCGCCCGGCTTGGTATTGGGTCTGATATTCGGCGCTGTAATGATGCTGATTTCCGCCCAGGTCAATCTGACCGCGACCGCGCCGGTCCCGATACAGATCGTCTGGGTCGTGCTGGCCTTCGCCGCCTGGGGGCTGGCCGCCAACTGGATTTACAACGATTTGGCGCATAGCGACGGCAAGACCAAGACCGACGAAGAAACCGGCGAGACCGTCACCGTCGAGCCGCTGGACCGGCGTCAATTTATGGTCCGCATCGGCGGCGCCAGCGCGCTGATTACCGTCATCGGCGCGGGCTTGGGCGCCGTGCTGGGCTCGCGACCGGGCGAAGGCCAGGTCGTAGGCGAGTTGCCCACGGGCGCTGGCGCTGATGGCGAGCTGCCGAATGTCAATGACGATTTGCTGCCCGCGCCGGGAACGCGTCCCGAATACACGCCGCTGGACGACCATTACCGCATTGACATCAGCTCGCGCCCGCCGGTGATCGACTCCAACGAATGGCGGCTCGAGGTCAGCGGTCTGGTCGATAATCCCGCCAGCCTGTCGCTGCAGGATCTTTACGGCAACTTTGAGCGGGTCGACCGTTTCATCACCCTGTCCTGCATCAGCAATCGCATTGGCGGCACCCTGATCAGCACCACCAAATGGTCGGGCTTTCGCATGAGCGACTTCCTCGACTACGTCAAGCCGCAGGCGAGCGCCGTAGCCATGAAGATCACAGGCGCCGACAACTTCGACGAATATGTCATGCTGGATGTCGCCCAAGCCGACGAGCGTGTCATGTTCGCCTACGAATGGGATGATCAGCCGCTCAAGCAGAAGCACGGTTTCCCGCTGCGTATCTACATTCCCGACCGCTACGGCATGAAGCAGCCCAAATGGATCAAGAGCATCGAATTCGTCGACGCCTGGGCCGAGGGTTACTGGGTGCGGCGCGGCTGGAGCGTGGACGCCATCGTCAACACCACCTCGGTCGTCGATACTGTCGCGGCAGACTCCATCCTCAAAGACGCCGCCGGCTACATCGTGCCAATCGGCGGCATCGCCTACTCGGGCGCCAAGATGATCTCGCGCGTCGAAATCAGCGTCAACGGCGGCGACTGGGAAAATGCGCAGCTGCGGCAGCCGCTCTCGGAGTTGACCTGGGTGATCTGGCGTTACGACTGGCGCTTCCAGGAAGGCGAGTACAAGTTTGAAGTGCGCGCCTATGATGCCGAAGGCCAGTTGCAAAGCCTTGATAGCCGCGGCACCCGGCCCGATGGCGCCACCGGCGTCCACTCCAAGAAGGCCTCCATGCCCACCTTGGAAGCCCTCGAAAACCCGCCCGAGCCGGAGGCGGAAGCCGAGGAATAATTCCCGGCATTGATGAATCTGTAGGGGCGAGCCGGTGGCTCGCCCCTTCTTGCCATCTCTTCAATTTCGTTGCCATCTGTATAATTTTTTGACCTTTGTGTCTTTGTGGTGAATAAACCTCTCCAGACTTCGCCGGCCACATTGTGTCACTGATAATTCCTGCTTTCGTCCCGGCGGCGCAATTGCGAAACCCTTTGCGCGGTGGTATCGTCTCGGCAGTCTGCCCCGGTACCGAGGCAATTTCATGCGCCCTATTTGGCTAATTCCGCTGTTTCTGGCTGGCGTGTTCCTTGTCGCAATCAACACGCTCGCCATCCGCATCCACGCGCCGGTCAGCGTCGAGACTGCGCCGCTTGAACCGCGCGCAGCCTGCAGCGGCGAATTCGTCGCTCACGAGCTCGACCATATCACCAAGCCCGTCTCGCTGCCCGTCGGCTTTTACGACAGCAACGGCGCCGGCCTGGCCGTAAACGACTTGAATCAGGACGGCTGGCTCGACATTGTGCTGGCGAACCTCGCCGGCGACAACAGCATTTTGTGGAATCGCGGCGGGCTGGATTTCGAGCGCGAGACCTTGCTGTCACAGGCGCCGGCGCGCGCAGCCGCCATCGTCGATGTCGACGGCGATGGCTGGCTGGACATCGTCTTCACGCAGCAGGCGACCGCGCCCTTGTTCTGGCGCAATCGGGCCGGGCAGGGCTTCGAGACAAAGCTGATCAGCGGCGTCAGCTATATCGGTTACGCCATGAATTGGCTGGACGCCGACCGCGATGGCGATCTCGACCTCCTGACCGGCTCTTACGATGTCGAGAACGAGAAGATCCTGGGGCAGGGGGCCGTTCAATCCGGCGTGATCTACTACGAAAACCTTGGTGGCGCTTTCCGCGCGACCCGCATCGCCGATCGCTCGAATACGCTGGCGATTCTGACGCGCGTCAATCCGAGCGGCGACTACGAAATCACCATCGGCAACGACTTCGCCGTCGAAGATCGCTACTTCACCTTTCTCGACGGCGGCTGGCGGGGGACGGGCCCGCTGCCGGTGATGCCGCATAGCACCATGAGCTACGACGCCGCCGACCTTGACAATGACGGCGCGCAAGAAGTTTTCGCAGTCGACATGAAGCCCTATGCCAATGACGAGGCGACCTTGGCGCAGTGGCGGCCGGTGATGGACATGATGATGGCCATGCCCCATGTTGAAGGCGATCCGCAGATTATGGAAAACGTGCTCTACGCCAGCGACGGCGCCGGCAGCCTCTCCAATATCGCCCGCGATGTCCAGTTGGACGGCACCGGCTGGAGCTGGTCGGCCAAGTTCGGCGACCTCGACAACGACGGCTATCAAGACCTCTATGTCGTCAACGGCATGATCTCGCAGGAGCTCTTCTCGCACCTGCCCGACAACGAGCTGGTCGAAGAGAACCAGGCCTATCGCAACCTGGACGGAGCGGGCTTTGCGGCCCAGCCCGACTGGGGCCTGAACGACCGAGCCAGCGGCCGCGGCATGACCCTGGCCGACCTCGATAATGACGGCGATCTTGATGTGGTAGTCAACAACTTGCTCAACCCGGCCAAGCTCTTCGAAAACAGGCTCTGCGCCGGCTCGGCTTTGGAAGTCGACTTGCGCTGGCCGGGCCGCGGCAATGGCGCGGGCATCGGCGCCCAGCTGGTCTTGCACACTGACCGCGGCAGCTACCGCCGCGACCTGACCGCGCTCAGCGGTTACCTGTCCGGCGACAGCAGTCGCGCGCACTTCGGCTTCCCCTCGGGCGCCTCGCTGGAGCGGCTGTCGATTCGTTGGATTGACGGCCTGTTCAGCGAAGTCACCGATTTGTCCGCCGACGCCCTGGTCACCATCACACGTCTTTAGACGATCCCACATCGCACATTAGATGCCTTTTTTCATTGTCCTCCGCGCTCCCTGTGGTAAAGCGCTTTTGGCAACACTTCAGTTTTGCGCGCCAGCAAGACCGCAAAGTTTGACATCGCCTACCCTTCGTGTTAGAGTACAGGCTCACTGACGTAATCGGTTTTATGGCGTCAATCGAATGCGTTTAGTTCCGCAGGTTATTCTCTGGCCTCTAGCTGACGATGGTCTGTAAACCACGTGTGAGAAACGACTACCTTAGCGCCCTGTTCTTCAGCCTGGAGATTGAGGCGGGAGGGCGCCCGTGACTGCCGGCGTAGCCAGCCGCATTAACCCCGAAAAACCCAAACGGGGCGGGCTTGCAGAGCTGCGGCATGCTTTCACCGGCCTGCGCCGCGGCGAGACGATCGCCGGTTATCTCTTCCTGGCGCCCAACTTCATCGGCTTCATCATCTTCATGCTCTTTCCCATTCTCTTCGCCTTCTACATCATGCTCACCGACTGGAGCCTGGCCAAAGAACCGCAATTCATTGGCCTCAAAAACTTCGAGACGATGGTAAACGATCGCATCTTCTGGAAATCGCTGGTCAATAGCTTCTACTACACCTTTATCGCCGTGCCCACCGGCATATTCATCGCCTTCTGGCTGGCGCTGGCGCTGAACCGAAAGATGCGCGGCATCATCTTTTTCCGCACGATCTACTTCCTGCCGCAAATCACGCTGACTGTCGCGGCGGCCACCGTCTGGCGCTGGATATACCAGCCCGAAATCGGCTTGATCAATCACTTGCTGGAATTCTTCGGCATTGATGGGCCCAAGTGGATCCACGACACCAAATGGGCCATGCCCAGCGTCATCATCATGAGCAACTGGCAGGGCATCGGCTTCGCCATGCTGATTCTGCTGGCCGGCTTGCAGGGCATCCCCGAGGAGTATTACGAAGCGGCCTCGATCGACGGCGCCAGCGGCTGGCAGCGCATGCGCTTCGTGACCCTGCCAATGTTGACGCCGGCGCTGTTCTTCGTCGTGGTCACATCGCTGATCGGCGCCTTCCAGGCCTTCGACCAGTTTTTCGTGCTGACTCAAGGCGGCCCCGCCCATGCCACCACACCCTTGACGCTCTACATCTTTCAGAACGCCTTCAGCTTCTTCAAGATGGGGTATGGCGCGGCCCTGGCGGCCGTATTGTTCGTGATCATTCTCATAATCACGATTATCCAGTGGCAGCTCGCCCGCCGCTGGGTGATCGGTTTCGACGACGAGTAAAGCAAGGAGCGTCGGGTAGAACCCATGGCGGCCAGGCAGCAAACCAAAGACAGCCTCTTCGGGCTGAAACAGACCAAGCGCTTGATGGATCTGCTGGTCTACGTCGTGCTGTCCCTGGCCGGCATCATCTTCATCTTGCCCTTCGCCTGGATGGTCGCCAATTCCTTCAAAGATATCCGCGGCATCTACCAGTATCCGCCCACATTCATCCCTGAAGTCTGGCAGTTCAGCAATTACACCGAAGCCTGGACGATGACGCATTTTGACCTGGGCTTCCTCAACAGCGCGCTGGTCGCCGCGGCGGTGGTGCTGGGGCAGCTATTCACCGCCAGCCTGGCCGGCTATTCCTTTGCGCGCCTGCGCTATCCCGGGCGCGACAAGATATTCCTGCTTTACATCTCGCTGATGATGGTGCCCTTCACCGTCTTGCTGATCCCGCTCTATGTGCAGATGCGCTGGTTCGGCTGGATCAGCACCCTGCAGGCCGTCATCG
>CAZWCV010000015.1:0-43968 GCA_964632725.1 uncultured Anaerolineaceae bacterium | reverse complement strand
AGACGAGCGCTTTCAGAATCTGCCCGACTTTGACTTCGCGCCGCATTATATCCAGATCGGCGATACGCGCCTGCACTACCTGGATGAAGGCGAAGGCGCTGAAACCATCCTGTGCTTGCATGGCGAGCCAACCTGGTGTTATCTGTACCGTCACATGGTCCCGCCCCTGGCGCAGCGCTTCCGGGTTATCGCGCCCGATATGGTCGGCTTCGGCAAATCTGACAAATACGCCGCGCAAGAAGAATATAGCTTTCACATGCACTACGGGAAGCTGCTCGCTCTGATCGAGACGCTGGACCTGCGCAATCTTACGCTGATCTGTCAGGACTGGGGCGGCCTGCTGGGTCTTACCCTTGCCGCCGACCAGGGCGAACGCTTCGCGCGGCTGGTCGTGCTCAATACCTTTCTGCCGACCGGCGAGGAGAAGATCAGCGACGCCTTCCTGCAATGGCGGGCGTTCAGCCGCAAGGTTGGAACGCGTATGCAGGTCGGGCGCTTGATTGCGCAGACCGTCACGAATTACACGCTGCCGCAGGATATTATCGCCGCCTACGACGCGCCCTACCCCGACGACAGCTATAAGGCGGGCGCGGCAGTCTTCCCGTCCCTGGTTCCAATTGAGCCGGACATGCCGGGCGCGGCGGAAATGAGAGCGGCCCGGCGCAAATTGTCCGAGTGGCGCAAGCCGGTACAAGTCATGTTCAGCGATGGCGACCCCATCCTGGGCGGCGCAGCCGGGTTCTTCCGGCGTCTCTTCCCGACCGCCGCCGACCAACCCGAAATCACGATCCGCGGCGCCGGGCACTTCCTGCAAGAAGAGAAAGGCGCCGAGATCGCGGCCGAAGTCATCGCTTTCATCGAGCGCACGCCGCGTTCAAAAAGGACAGCTAGCTAATGTCAGCAGCCAAGCATCATCGCAACCCTGGCACGCCGCTGGATATGGGTTGGCTGCGCGCGACCACGGTCAACCTGAGCGCGACGCAGCGCCGCACGCAGACCCTGGGCGCCCGCCGCGGCGTCAAAAGCAGTTGGCAGGCGGCCTGGCTGCTGCGGGCCCTCACCATGATTGACCTGACCACCCTGGCCGGCGACGATACGCCCGGCAAAGTGACGCGCTTGTGCGCAAAGGCGCGCCAGCCCTTGCGCCAGGATATTATCGACGCTCTCGACATCGGCGGACTGAATCTCACCGTCGGCGCCGTCTGCGTTTACCATCAGCGGGTCCAGGACGCCTTGGCCGCGTTGAGCGGCAGCGGCATCCCCGTTGCCGCCGTCTCCACTGGCTTTCCCGCCGGGCTGTCCCCCTTTGCGCAGCGAATTGAAGAGATTCACCAGTCGGTTGAGGCGGGCGCCCGGGAGATCGACATCGTGATTTCGCGCGAGCACGTTCTGCGCGGGAATTGGCGCGCGCTCTACGACGAAGTCCGCGAAATGCGTCAAGCTTGCGGGGACGCTCATATGAAGACGATCCTGGCGACCGGCGAGCTGGGCCCGCTCTGGAATGTGGCCAAAGCCAGCAAAGTGTGTATGATGGCGGGCGCCGACTTCATCAAGACCAGTACCGGCAAAGAGCCCGTGAACGCGACGCTGGACGTCGGACTGACGATGCTGCGCGAGATCCGCGCTTACGAAGCGCTGACCGGCTACCGCGTCGGTTTCAAGCCGGCCGGCGGCATCCGCAGCGCCAAAGACGCGCTCAGCTGGCTCATCCTCATCAAAGAAGAGTTGAGCGACGCCTGGCTCAACAATCGTCTGTTCCGCTTCGGCGCGTCTGGCCTCCTGACCGATATTGAGCGCCAGCTTTCTCATCACGTCACCGGCCGCTACGCCGCCGGGCATCACATGCCGATGGCTTGAGCGCGCCCCGCCTTTGCGCATTCGTCACAGGATAACTATACTTTTCAGCATTTACGGGCACGGGCTAAAGAGCGGCCGCGCATGTTGACGCTGAAACAAGCACTGCAACTTCCCATCCTCGCGAATGCTCGCATTGTAGCGGGCGTCGGCGGCGCCGACCGTCCCATTCGCTGGGTCTACACCGTCAGCGTGCCCAACGCGGCCGAGTGGCTGCACGGCGGCGAATTAGTGCTAACCACCGTCTACAACATGCCGGACGAGCCCGCCGCGCAATGCGAATTCCTGCGTCAACTGGCGGCCAAAGGCATCGTGGCCGTGGTAATCACCATCGGCATGCTGGTTGACGAAATTCCCGAGTATCTGCGCGCCATCGGCGACGAGCTGGAGCTGCCGTTGATTGAGCTGCCCTATCAGACGCGCTTTGTCGACATCGCCAAAGTCATCAATGAGCGCATCGCCGAAGAAAGCCTGGACACCATCAGTCGCGCGCTCTCGATTCAACAGCGTCTGTCGCGTCTGGTGCTGGAAGGCGGCGGCTTTGCCGAGCTCGCCAATATGCTGGCCGACCAGGTCGGCCATTCCATAAGCATCGAAAACGATCGCTTTGAAGCCATCGCCAACAAGAATATCGCTGCGGTGGATTCAGCGCGGCGTTATACGATTCAGCACGGGCGCACCAACCCCAAATTGATCGACGCCCTCGAGGTGGAGTATCTTCCGCGCATCCGCGAGACGCTGCGCCCGGCGCAGCTGCCGGTGATGCCGGCGCTGGGCCTGGAGATGGAGCGTCTGCTGGCGCCGATAGTCGTCCACGGCGAGATCTACGGCTATATGTGGATCATCGCCGATGTGCACGCCCTCTCTACTCTGGACATAATGGCGATTGAAATCGGCGCCACGGTGGCCGCCCTGCTGATGCTCTACCAGGAATCCCGGCAAGCCGCCGAAGCTTCGGTCAAGGGCAGCCTGATGGCGCAGCTAATCGAAGGCAAGGGCAGCGGCCAGACGATCCTGCGGGATCAGTCGCTGCGTTATGGGGTTGACCTGCGCCAGCCCTGGCGAATGCTGCTGGTGGATATCGGCCGCGGACAGCCGCCGACAGTCAGCCGCGTCTACCGGACCATCAACGCCGTCTTGACCAAGCGCGAGTCGCAGGCCGTGGCCGCGCAATTTGCCGGACAGGTCGTCATCCTGGCGCAGACCGAAGAGGAGATTCAGCCAATCGCCCAAGCATTGCTGGATCAATTGGAGAACGGCAATATCGACCTGAAAATCGCCATCGGCAGCTCATACACGGGCATGAACCAGGTAGGCGCGGCGCATCAACAGTGCAACGAAGTCCTGGAGATCGCCCGGCGAACGGCCAGCGAGCGCGCGCTGCTCGAATTCGAAGAGCTGGGTTATCTCCACACCTTGTATCACGCCGGGCCGAGCAGCCTGGCGCAGAACGCCCAGGCGCCCGTCTTGCGCAAGCTGCTGGACGAACGTCAGGCTGACTTGTTCATGACCCTGGAAACATACCTGGATGCCGGCGGCAATAGCGTGCAGACGGCCGAATCGCTGCACATTCATCGAAGCACGCTGAATTACCGCCTGGCGCGCATCAAGGAAATTTGCGCTGTCGACCTGTCGTCGCCGTCCACCCGGCTCAACTTGCAGATCGCGTTGAAGTTGATGCGCCTGTTTGGGGATTTGGAAGCCGACTAGCCGGCGCCAAACGCGACGGCGACAGCGATTGCCAGCGATTTCGTATGCGATAAGCTGAGGTCCCACTCGCCAAGCTGCATACTATCCGCCAGCGCAGAGGCCTTGCCGTGCAAGGTGAGCGTGGGCCGGCCGCGTTCACCGTCCGTGCGAATCTCAATCTCGACCCAGCTGATATCGCCGATGCCAGTGCCCAGCGCTTTGGCGACCGCTTCTTTGGCGGCGAAACGCGCGGCCAGACGCTGCGGCTGATCGGCGCAGTCCTGGCGTTCGCCGGCCGTGAAGAAGCGCTGGAGAAAGCGTTCGCCGAAGCGCTCGATGCCCGCGGCGATGCGCTCACATTCAATCATGTCTGTGCCACAGCGAATCAAGAGTCGCTCCTCATCAGTGATTCCCGTCAGGCCCGCATGATTGCGATACTACCGCCGCGCGCCCATTGATTCAATAGCAGCGCCGCTCCGCAAGCGAGCGTAGGCGAATCGGCGCCTAGCGAAGGGCGAAACTCAGCTAATATGCTTGAAAGCAAGACTGGCGCCGGGGGGCAATCATGTTGCGGACAAGATCTTTTCGCCTGGCGCTGTTCAGCATTCTGCTGCATTTCATGGTGCTTGCGCCACCCGCCGCGCTGGCCCGAGACATCCGCGTCGACCACGACTGCAGCCTGCACGACGCCATCACCACTTTCAACACCGAGACCTCCACCGGCGGCTGCCGCCTGCCCAACTGGGGCCACCCCAACATCTACTTGAAGACGGACATCAAGCTGACCGAGCCACTGCCCCCGATCACGACCGACCTGACCATCAACGGCTGGGGACACCGAATCAGCGGCGACAAGCTGCATCAGGTCTTCGTCGTTCACAATCACGAACTGACAATCAACAACCTGCACATCATCGACGGCTACAGCGACGAACACGGCGGCGCGATTTACGTCCACGGCGGCGAAGTGAAGCTGTCGAATAGCAGTATCAGAAGCAGCATCGCCCTTGAAGACGGCGGCGCCATCTACGCGAATTACGGTAATGTTTCCATAAATGGGACAGTTATAAGCGGCAACAGCGGCGGCAGCGGCGGCGGCATCTACATCCACGACGGGGAGTTAACTGTTACTGGAAGCGCCCTGACCGACAATGTCGCGCTCTACGGTGGCGCCATAGCCACTCACCTTTCTAGTACGTCGATTGTTGACGGAATCATCGAACGCAACCGCTCCCGAGGCGGTGGCGGAGGCATCGCGGTCGCCGACGGAGGGTTGCAAATTGCGCATAGTTCTGTGGCCGCCAATTCCGCACAGAAGAGTGGTGGAGGGTTAAGCCTGGTTGGTGTATACGGCACGATTCGCGACGTCAGCATATCTGCCAATTTTGCCGGTACCAATGGCGGAGGCCTTCGGTGGTCCAGGTCGATGTCTGACTTTGGCGTCGGGAACGGCGAAATCGACATTGTCGATAGCGCGCTATCAGGCAACCGCGCGGTTGAACGCGGCGGCGGAATTTACTCCGATGCGCGAGACATCCACGTCGCGAACAGCACTTTTGACAACAACCGGGCCGGCGGCAACGGCGGCGCGCTCTACGCCGACAAAGGCGGCACAAAGCTGACGCACGTGACCATCGCGCATAACGCAGCGCTCAATGGTGGCGGCATCTATTCTCGCCAACCCAACACGCTTACACTGCGCAACAGCCTCATCGCCGGCAGCAGAGGCGGCGATTGCGTCGGCGGGCTGGCCGGCAACAGCGGCAACTGGATCGAAGACGGCAGCTGCAAACCGCGCTACAGCGGCGATCCGCAACTGACTCGTTTCGCCGGTTCGCCGCTCTACTTCCCCTTGAGCCGCGTAAGCCGCGCCATCAATCGCGCGCATCCCGATTTCTGCCTTGACGCCGACCAACAGGGCACGCCGCGCCCGCAAGGCGAGGCTTGCGATATCGGCGCCTTCGAAGCGGTCGACTGGGTCGAAGGCGAGTACATCAATCCCCTGCGCGCGCCAATCATCAGCCCGGACATCATCGTCGACGAGAATTGCAGCCTGGCCGATGCGATTACTTCGGCCAACCGCGACCGGGCGACCGGCGGCTGCATCGCCGGCGCTGGGCCCGATGTCATCCGCCTGACAAACGACTGGAAGCGCAACAGTGATTTGCCCGAAATCACTAGCGAGATCGTGATTGAGGGCGATAACCACGTTGTAACCTGGGTCCAGTTCGTGGTCAAATACGGCAATCTCTCGGTGAACAACTTGACTATGGTCGGCAGCGGAACCAGCTATCTCACGGACTTTAGCGGCGGCGCATTCTATCTGCGCTACGGCAGGCTGCAGCTTAACAAGGTCACGCAGAAGGACAGCCTGGCAACCGACGGCGGCGCGATATACAGCTACGACAGCGACATTGTCATCAACGACAGCGAATTTGCAAATAACAGAGCCGAAGAAGGCAGTGGCGGAGCGTCACTATCAAGAACAGCTCGTTCTCATTCAATATCGGCGACGAAGCAGGCGGCGCGATTTTCAACCGCGACGCGTCCATTCAGATCACCGACAGCGTCTTCAACGACAACCACACCAACGGACAAGGCGGCGCCATCCTGAATTACGGGCACGTAGAACTGAAGGACAGCACGCTTCAACGAAACGAAGCGGCCAAGGGCGGCGCGATCGCCACTACCTATTACTCAAGCCACGAGTTCACCAAGGTCGAATTCATAGACAATGTTGCCGAAGAATGCCCGAAAGAGTTCTACGATCTTGAAGACCGTTGCCGTTAGCGACACTTCCGCCGTTCCGCACTGACAAGCCCAGCCTGTTCCGCTAGCGGGAATCTGTGTTGTCTGCGACAATTGACGCGTACATAAAATCTAACTTACCGAGGCATTAATGCGCGCTCGCCTGAGATTGCTTTTGTGCATCGTTATCATCGTGACCTTCTCGGCCGCCTGCCAAAGCGTTGAGTCTGTCGCGCCCGAGCCGACCCCAATTCAATGGCAGCGGGTCACCTTCTTCGCTACCCTGCTGCAGCCCGGCTTCGCCATCAATGTGCCGGCCATCTGGCACTACGAAGTCAGCGACACCGGCATCATCATCTACAATTACCCGCGCCTGCTCAGCTTGCAGGACGACGGCGCGGCATTGCCCGAGGGTTCAGTCGTCGCCAACTTGACCATCTTGTCGGCCTCTGATGTTCAGCGGCTGGACGCGCGCAATGCCGCCAGCATCATCGACGCCTTCATCGGCGCGGCCGCAGACGATGCGCTGGGACCGCGCTATAGCGACGCCGAAATCATTGAAGTCAAGGGCCGCGACAGCGCGCAATCCTATGTCAGCGTGGGCGGCAGCGACAGCCTGCTGCTGGCTTTGGAATTGTCCGGCAATTACGTCCTGGCGGTCATCGTGGCGCCCGAAGGCGAGCTGCAGCGCAAATCCCACCTGCTTAATCAGATCTTCGACTCTATAAAACTGCGTGTCGCGAACTGAAGCCGCGCCGCGAAATCCACTGGTAACTTTGCTGACGCCGCGCTACCATGCCTGCCGCGAGATCCTGCTGTCTATAGCAACGGGGGAACACGTGGCGAGTTTGGCATTTCAATTGCGACAGCGCTACTGGCGCTGGACCGCTCCACGCAAGATGCGTCGCTATCTGGCAACTGCCCGGCCCGCCAAACTGCAAATCGGCAGCGGACACAATCTCCTGGCCGGCTGGCTGAATACCACCCTCTATCCCTTCGAGCCAGGGACAGTCTTTCTGGACGCGAGCCGTCGCTTTCCTTTGCCTGGCGCTTCGCTGGACTATATCTTCAGCGAGCACGTGATCGAGCATCTGGAGTTCGACGAAGCCGCGATAATGCTCGGCGAGTGTTTCCGAACGCTGAAAACCGGCGGACGCATCCGGCTGGCGACGCCCGACCTGACGCAGATCATCGCCGTTTACACCAAGCCCGAGGCCGATGCCCAGCAAGAATATATCCGCTGGATCACGGATCAATTTCGTCCGCAAATCGGCGAATACAATCCGGCCCATGTCATCAATCATTCCTTCCACGGCTGGCGGCATAAGTTCATTTACGACGGGGCGACCCTGACAGGAGCGCTGGAAAAGGCCGGCTTCCGTGACATCATGCGCGTCGAGCCGGGCGCCAGCGCCGACGAGCAGCTGCGCGGCATTGAGCAGCATGGCGACTATGTCGGCAGCGAAGCCGCCATGCGCTACGAAACCATGGTGTACGAAGCGACCAAACCCTAGGTTGATCCCTGTCCAAGAATTAGCTGTGCAAATCTGGCCGTTTTTCGGCTAAACTATTTCAGTTGACGCAAGATACTGAGGGCGCGCGCTTATGCCAGTATATACCTATCGTCGTGAGGACGGCACAACCTTCGACATGCGACAGAAGTTCGGCGACCGTCCGCTGCAAGCCTGTCCCACAACCGGCCAAGTTGTCAAGCGGGTCATCCAGCCGGCCGGCATCATATTCAAGGGCAGCGGCTTCTACGTCAACGACAACAACAAAGCCAAGAATCCGGCCAAGCCCGCCGCTACCACTGAGAACGGCAAGAGCGCCGAGAAGAAAACAGAGCCCAAACCGGACAGCCAGACCGCAGCCAAAAGCGAAAAGCGCGAATCAGCGCCGGCAGCCAATTGACCCATTCTGAATCGGACCCCTGACATGAAGTTATATTTCGTGCGACACGGTATCGCTGAAGACACGGCGGCTAACGATTTTGCCCGCGAGTTGACGCCGCGAGGACGGCGCCGGGTGGCGCAGTCAGCCGAGGTCTTGCGGCAGCTGAATCTGCGACCGCAGCGCATCTTCAGCAGTCCTCGCCTGCGCTCCCGCCAAACCGCGGAAATCATCGCCGCCGCCCTGGATCGACCGGTGACACTGGCGGACGAAGTCAACTTCGGCTTCGACCTGGATGACGTCAGCAGCTTGACCCGGGACCTGGGCAGCAGCGCGGAAGTCATGTTTGTCGGCCACAATCCCGATATGAGTTTGGTCGTGCATCAGCTGACCGGAGTGGACGTCTCGATGAAGAAGGGCGGCCTGGCGCGGGTGGATGTCTTTGGCGGCGCAGCGGCGCAGGGCGAACTGGTCTGGCTGATCGCGCCCAAAGTGTTTGACGCGCTAGCTGGCCGAAGCGCGCCCGGACCAGCCGAGCCGGCGCAGCCAGCGACGCCGCCGCAAAAGTTGCCGGCGACGCCGCACGCGCTGCAGCGTTTGATTCGGAATCGTTGGAGCCCGCTGGGTTTTGATGGCGAACGGAGCATCGACCGCGCCACGCTGCTAAGCATTCTGGAAGCGGGGCGTTGGGCGGCCTCCTCGAGCAACTTGCAGCCCTGGCGTTTCATCGTTGCGCCCAAGGAAGACCGGGCCGAGTTTCAGAAGTTGCTGTCGGTCATCAGAGAAGGCAATCAGCCCTGGGCGCAGCACGCCGCTGTGCTGATGATCGCCGTCGCGCACAAGTTTCGCAGCCCCGGCGTCAGCAACCGACACGCCGGTTACGACCTGGGTCAGGCGATTGCGCAGATGGTCTTGCAAGCCCTGGACCACGGCGTCTACACGCACCAGATGGGCGGCTTCTTCCCGGACAAGGCCCGCGACTTGTATCGCATCCCTGAAGAATACGAACCCTATACCGCAATCGCAATGGCTTATCGCGCCAGCGACCTCGACCATCTGGGCGATGGCCATCGCCAGCGCGAGGCGGCGCGGCGCGAACGGCACAGTCTGCCTGAACTGGTCTTCAGCGGCGCTTGGGCGCGGCCGGCTGATTTTCTCCCCTAGCGTTTTGAGCTTGGCGCCATGGCCATAGTTTTGACTGCAGCGCCATCAATCGACCTCCGTTGCGTTCACGCGGAGACGCGCGCGCCAAATAGCCAGCCATGACGGACCTGCTGAAGCGAGGCGGCATCGCGGTCATCGATTACGGCTCGCAATATACACAGCTAATCGCGCGCCGCATTCGCGAGCTGGGTGTGTACTCGGAAGTCTATGCCAGCGACGGCGGCGTCGACCACATCAATCGCCATCAGCCGGCTGGGTACATTCTTTCGGGCGGCCCGAACAGCGTCTACGAGCCTGGCGCGCCGCAGCTGCCCAACTCCGTCCTGGACGCGAAACGCCCCGTCTTGGGCATCTGCTACGGCATGCAGCTGCTGACGCAGGCCCTGGGCGGCCAAGTCGCAGCAGCGACCGAAAGAGAATACGGCCCGGCGACCATCACGCACGAGGCGCGCAGTCCGCTGCTGGACGGGCTGCCGCCCGAACTGCGCGTGTGGATGTCGCACGGCGATCGCATTGAAGCGCTGCCGCGAGGCTTCAAATCGCTGGCGCAGTCCGCCAATTCGCCGCACGCCGCCATCGGCGATGTCGAGCGCCGGGTTTACGGCGTGCAATTTCACCCGGAGGTACGGCATAGTCCGCAAGGCAAGGCCATTCTGCGCAATTTCGTCTTCGCGGTCTGCCGTTGCCAAGCAAAGTGGAGCGCCGAAGCTTTCATCGAAAACGCCGTCAGCAGCATCCGCGCGCAAGTCAACGATGAGCGCGTCCTGCTGGCGCTGAGCGGAGGGGTCGATTCCGCAGTTGCCGGCGCCCTGATTCACCGCGCCATCGGCGATCGGCTGACCTGCGTCTTCGTCGATCATGGTCTGCTGCGCAAGGGCGAAGCCGAGCAAGTCGTCCACGTCTTCCAGCAGGAACAGGGGATGAATCTCATCTGCGTGAATGCCGTTGAGGCTTTCCTGAGCGAGCTGGAAGGCGTAACCGAGCCCGAAGCCAAGCGCAAGACAATCGGCAAGCTATTCGTCGATACCTTCAGCCGGGAAGCGCGCCGCTTGCAAGGCGTTCGTTTTCTGGCGCAAGGCACCATATACCCGGACGTCATCGAGAGCGCCGCCGACAGCAAGAGCGCCAAGACGATCAAATCGCATCATAATGTGGGCGGCCTGCCCGCCGATCTGCAATTTGAGCTCATCGAGCCCCTGCGCGACCTGTTCAAAGACGAGGTTCGCCAGATCGGCCGAACGCTGGGGCTGTCGGATGCCGTCGTCTGGCGACAACCGTTTCCCGGGCCGGGGCTGGCGATTCGCTGCCTGGGCGAGATCACCTGGCGGCGGCTGGAAAAACTGCGCGCTGCGGACGCCATCTACGTCGATACGCTGCGGGAAGCCGGCCTGCTGCGTGACGGCACCGCGCAGAGCTTTGCCGTCTTGCTGCCGGTCAAAAGCGTCGGCGTTATGGGCGATAATCGCAGCTACGAAGAAGTGCTGGTGCTGCGCTCCGTTACCACTGACGACTTTATGACCGCGGACTGGGCGCGGCTGCCGCACGAGTTGCTTGCGCAGGTCAGCGCGCGGATCGTTAACGAAGTGGCCGGCATCAACCGTGTGACCTACGACATCACCAGCAAACCGCCGGGTACAATAGAGTGGGAATGACACTCGCAAATCGCGGCCGCCGCGCGGGCTGGACAGCAATGGCGTCGCGATCGCCGCGTCAAAGGAGGACATATGCCCGCCGCATACGTATTAATCCATCTGAACATGTCAGTCGATTTTGCCGATTCGCTGCGGGATATCCGCGCCGTCGATGGCGTCCGGCGCGCGGACCTCGTGGTTGGGCCGGATGATTGCATTGCCTTTGTCGAAGCGGAGGACATCACGCAGATGATGAATACCATACGCGCTATACGCATGGTCAGCGGCGTCGGCAAGACCGACACCCGCTCCATCGCAGAGATGTAAACCCTTGGTATTCCCGCGGCCGTATGCCCGAATTGTCGCAGTTTTATTCTGCGCGCTCATGTCAGCCTGTTCGTCGCTGCCGCCGGCGTCCGCCCCGCCCCAGCTGAGGCATACGCCGGGCGCCTATGTTGAAATTGCCGCGGGCCATTTCAAGGCCGATGACTTCCAATTCGACTACCCGTCATCGTGGCGGCTGATCAAACCGGGCGCTGCTGACGCCGACGGCATAAAAATCACACTGAGGGCGCCGGGCGGCGGCGAGCTGTCTATGCGCGTCGTCGACGAGAAAAACGACTTGGACGCTGTATTCATACCGCTTGCCAAGGGCAATTTTCTCATGGCTACTGTCAATGCCTCAACCGACGCCTCCGACAATCTGGCCGCTGAAATCGAAGCAATCGTCCGCTCAGTCCGCAGCTGAGACGCATTCCCTCATTCGAGTATTGCGCGCGACCTGCGCAGATCTCACGACTGCGCCGCCGGACAATTCCCGACCGGTTTCCAGCATCGGGCGACCTCAAATCCAGCGGTAAAACACCATCGAAACACAGGCGCCGGCGCCTCGCGACTTGGCTCAAAGATTGGCGAAGGCTTGCAATGTATGAACAAACATGACAGAATCTGTGACTTCGAATGCTTTAGGATTTGAGATCTGCGCGACAGATTCGCGGAGCAGCCTTGAGCCTTGCGGTAACAAGGGCAAATAATATCTTCACGACCAGAGACCAGACTTACCTTCATTGAGGCGCTGAAGTGGGCAGCAAACTGTCGTAGCAATACATTTTCCGCCAAGCGTAAAGAACTTGGCGGTTTGTTTATTGCCAAATCGGTAATTCTTGTTATAAAGTGTGTTGCGGATTGGACCAGGGAATGGCGTCAGCTTGCCCGTTCAGTCATTCAGTTGAATTGGCGTCGCTCGCCGCAAGTGTTATAAGATTGTCTAATGGTCACGGGAGCAAGTCGTAATGCCTGAGAAGATACTGGTCATCGATGACGACAAACCGACCGTCGAGTATGTTTCCAGTGTCCTCAGACGGCGTGGATTTGAAGTATTCGAGGCATTCTGCGCGCAAGGCGGCCTGCGCCAGGCCTATAGCAATCAGCCCGACCTGGTCCTGCTTGATGTCATCTTGCCCGACAAGGACGGCTGGGAAATGTGCCGGCAATTGCGTGAAATGTCGGATATGCCCATCATCTTCCTGAGCGCCCTAAAAGATAAAGGCGACATTGTCAAAGGTTTGGACATCGGCGCCGACGACTACGTCACCAAGCCTTGGGATGACGATGAATTAGTCGCGCGCATCCACGCTCGCCTTAGGCGCTCCCCGCGCACCAATTTGAGTGAAGAACTGACCTTCAACCAGGGCGATTTCCGCATTAACTTTATGAATCGCGAGGTGTGGATCCGCAAGAGCACCAAACACTTGACGCCAAAAGAATTCAACTTGCTGGCCGTCCTGGTGCGCAACGCCGGGCGAGTCGTCACCCGCACCGATCTGGTTACGGAAGCCTGGGGCGAAGAATACAGCGACGCCATAGACAGCCTTAAGCTCTATATTCATTACCTGCGCCAAAAGATAGAAACAAATCCGCAGCAGCCGGAGTACATTCTGACGTCGCGCGGCGTCGGCTATCGCTTTGTAAAACGCTGAGACCGCCCCTCACAGCAACGACCGCAAGAGCGCGTCAGTTTCAGCCACCATCCTTCGGAAACTAAATCGTTCCAGGCCATGGCGGGAATTGGCCGCGAATTCGTCGCGCCGCTCCATCAACTGCTGGATTCCCTGGCGAAGCGCCGCCATATCAACGTGCGGAACCAGAACGCCATTCACGCCGTCGCTTACGGTTTCGCTGTTGCCGCCCTTGTCGCTGACCAGGACGGGCGTACCCAAATGCAAACTCTCCAATAGCGTATGGGACAAGCCCTCATAGCCGCTGTATAGCGCCAGGCCGTCGGCGGCTTTCATCATTCGATGCGCCTCGTTCGCAGCCAGCAGGCCGGTGAAGAAGACGCGATCGCCCAGCGGCTGCGCCAGGGCCTGCAGGCGGCCGCGATCGGGACCGTCGCCGACCACGATCAGACGTAAATCCGGCAGGTCGCTGACAGCAGCAATCAAATGGTCGATGCCCTTCCAGGGCTGCAGGCGCGCCACTGTGATGAGCGTCGGCTGGTCCGGCCAGGCGAGCTCGGCGCGGATATCCGCCCGGGTCTGACTCGAAGGCGCAGGTGGCGACAGCGCGTTGTGAATGACACGGATCTTGGCCGGCTCAATGCCCCATGATACCACCAGTCGCTTCAAATAGTGGCTGGGTACGATCACGGCATCCATGGCGCGTATCTGCCGCGTCCGCGCCTGCCTCTGCCAGCGCGCGCGCGCGTCTCCGGAGTAATGCTGAAATTCGTCTATGCTGGTCCAGGGTGGAATCCAGCCCTTGCGCACACAGCGCTCCCAAGCCTGGTCGCCTACAATCTTGATGACGCGCGGCAGTTTGCGCGCGCCCCAAATCGGCAAATCAATCGTCTGCGCGTACACCAGATCCGCCCAGGCCATATGCCGTCGCGCCGCGATCATGTAACGGAAATAGCGAAGCGGGAAAGTTTGCCGCTTGATCCGTGTTACCGGATAGGGATACGAGCACTTATGATTGTCGCCGTAGGTGAGTACGCGCGCGTCCCAACCCGAATCTTGCAAAGCGGGCAGAATAGCCTTCAAGTAGGTTGCCGGCCCGCCCGGCTCCGGGTGGAAGATGCCGCTCGCCACGAACAACCTGGGCACAGCTGGCTCCCGCTAGTCCGCGCGTCCGCGAATGATGATATGCCGGTTGACGAAGGTCGCGGATTCCAAACTCCAATCTGCGGGATCCATCCACTCGCGCGCAGCCGGCGGCGCGTCGCGCATCATCTGGATCAGCCGCGCAATCGTGGCCTGGTCGTTGCCCTGGCGCCGCGCCCAAGGCAGGAATTTATGTCGTTTGATGTACGCTTCGCAGTGTTCAACCTGAATGCCGGCCGTGGCGCACATACCCCTCCATTCGGCCTCGTTGAAGGCGCGGTTATGGCTGGGGTCGCGCAGGCGCTCAAAGGCATCCACAAATTGCGCCGCTTCTTCATGGTCGGGCAAATACTGATCTTGCAGCATAAGAATGCCGCCGCGTTTCAACACCCGCGCGCACTCGCGCAAGAAAAGCGGCGCGTCCGGGAAGTGGTGCGGCGCGATGCGACAAGTCGCCAAATCAAACTGCTCGTCCGAAAAAGGCAGGTCTTCCGCGTCCGCTTCCTGGAAGGAAACGTTGGTTGCGCCCTTATCGTCGACGATATGGCGGCGCGCTTTTTCCAACATGCGCGGCGTGAGGTCGCTGGCGATGACATGCGCGACGAAAGGCGCGAACTTCAAGGCGGTGTGCCCGCCGCCAGTGGCGATATCCAGCGCCCGCCAGTGCGGCGAGGGCTGAGCGATGGCGATCAGGCGGTCGAGATCGCTGCCTTTGGCGTGCGTCTCGCTGGTGACGTAGCCATCGGCAAATTGCGTATAACGCGCTTGCGATAGCGACTTCGAATCCTGCGTATCTGTCATCGAGCGTCCTCCACCTTATAGACCGGCGCCGATTTCCTGTCACTGAGCGCGACTCTTTCGCGGCCGAACTCGCAACAATCTGATCTTACCCGAGTCTCGCTGAACCAACAGCCTGCATTCAACTGTCAGCTTAAGCAGATTCCCTGACTTTCGCTGGCCAGGCTGTTAGAATGACCGCAACAGGTGAGGCAAGCCAATAGACTCAGAGGAACTTGTACACATGACAAGAACCGTTCATCCAAACGATCTGCTTAAACTGCAATTCCTGAACGGCGCTGCGTTGTCGCCGGATGCGTCTCGGATAATTTACACGGTCAACAAGATTGACGCGAATGACAACAAAGAATGCAGCGCCCTGCAATTGCTTGATCTCGCCTCGGGCGAAACGCGGCAAATGACCGGCGGCCGTTCCGTCGATGCCGGCGCGCGTTGGTCGCCGGACGGCAAGTCGATCGCCTTTGTGTCGGACCGCGCCGGCATGTCGCAGTTGTACTTGCTGCCGGCCGACGGCGGCGAAGCGCGGCAGCTCACCGACTTCAAACGCGGTATTGGCGGGGGATTGGCCTGGTCGCCCGACGGGGACAAGATCGCCTTTTGCGCCAAGCCTGACGCTGAGACCCTTGACCTGTCCGCCCAGCCCTACCGCGTCGACCGCACAGTCTATCGCTTTGACGGCATCGGCTATCTGGATAACGAAGTGAACGACATCTACGTCCTTGATCTGGCCGGGCGAGACCTCGCGCGCTTGACGGACGATCGCAGCCACAACAGCAATCCGCGCTGGTCGCCCGATGGTCGCGGCATCCTCTATGACGCCAACATGCGCGAAGACGCCGCCCGCGCCATGTCCCCAAATCTGATGTTAGTTGATCTCGCCGGCAATCAGTCCACCCTGCTCGCCGACTGGGCCAGCATCCAAAGCGCCAGCTTCACGCCGGATGGCGCGCGGATCGTCTTCGTTGGCCGCCCGGACGACGGCAAGCCCATCGGCGCGAAATCTGACTTGTATGTACTTGACCTGTCGTCCGGAGGCATTGAGCGCCGCACCAGCCGGTTAGACGTCGGCGTCGGCGGGCGCATCGTGCTCGACATGCCGGTTGCCTCGCTCAGCAACTATAACCTCTTGATTTCCGCCGACGGCAATTCGGCATACGCTACGGTGCAGCGCGGCGGTACAGACCACATCTACCGCGTGGCGCTGAACGGCCCCGAGGCGCACGAATCGGCGACAAGCGGGGAGAGCGTCGACTTCCCGCTGGACCTGAGCGGCGACGACTTGCTCTACGCGCGCACGAGGCTAAACTCTCCGCCCGAGTTGCATTTGGCCGATTTAGCCGGCGGCTCATCGCGACAGTTGACCCGGCTCAATGCGGATTTCCTGGGCGCGATCGACTTGCCGCAGACGCAACGCTTGAATTGGCGCAGCGCCGATGGCGTCAGCGTCGAAGGCTGGTATATGCAGCCGCCCTCGGGAGAGGCGCCCCACCCCACGATCTTGTACATCCACGGCGGCCCGCACCTGGCTTACGGCTACGGATTCCATTTCGACTTTCAGATGCTGGCCGGCGCCGGCTATGGCGTACTTTTCCTCAACCACCGCGCCTCCACCGGATACGGCGACGGCTTTTCGACCGCCATCAAGGGCGATTGGGGCAACCTCGACTACCAGGACTTGATGAGCGGCGTCGATCACGCGATCGAGCTGGGCTTGGCTGATGCCGATCGGCTGGGCGTCTGCGGCTTGTCGGGCGGCGGCAATCTGTCGTGCTGGATCGTTGGCCAGACCAGGCGCTTCAAAGCGGCCATTCCGCAAAATCCCGTGACCAACTGGCGCAGCTTCTACGGCACCAGCGACATCGGCATCTATTTCGGCGTTGAGCAGATGGGCGGGCATCCGCACGAGATTCCCGAGATATACGAAAAGTGCTCGCCAATCACATACGCGCACCGCTGCACGACGCCCACGCTATTGGTGCAGAGCGAATTGGATTGGCGCTGCCCGGCCGAACAGGGCGAGCAATTCTATACCGTACTCAAAGCCAATGGCTGCGTAGTCGAAATGCTGCGGCAGCCGGGTGGTTACCACGGCGCCTCGATTGATGGCGCGGTGAACCTGCGTCAGGCGCATAACGAGGCCATGCTTGACTGGTTCGGGCGTTATGTGCTGGACTCTTGAGGCGGCCGCCGGCGCAGCCCTTTGAGCAGACCGCGATCAAGCTCGGCCAGACGATCCGGACCCAGACGCTGCAACTCCGCCCGCACTCGATAGGAGTCGCGACGAAGCTGCGCCACGTCAATACCCTGGCAGACATCCGGCAGCGGATAAAGCCATTGCACGCTGCGTTGCAGCATCTTCAACGCGCCGCGATAGTTGCCGCGCTCGATCTGATAATAGGCCACACCGACTTGCAGGACGGCGCGATACAGGTCCCGAACCGGTCCCGCTGTCTTGACCCACTGCGCCTCGAAGAGGTCATGCTGTTCGTAAAACTCGCCGCGATTGAAAGCCCGCAGGCCCCGCTCCGCCAGTGGAGGCAGCTCGTCCCGGCATTCACAGTCCAGCCGGGCCATCAGCGCGGGGTCGGGAACCCGCGAGAATTCCGCCACGATTTCCTTTATTCGCGCGTTGAGTTCGGCCCAGCCAAGCGCCAGGTCAGCGCCGCAGTCGATGGCCGCCGCCCTTGTGGCGCCGTCGTCGCTCACAAGGCAGAGCGGGATGCGCCGCGTGGCCGCGCTGTTCTTGCAGGCAAACGTAAGCGATTGCCAATCCCCGCGGCTGGCGTCTATGAAGGCCATCGCCGCGCGCCGGTCAATCAGGCTGTCCACGACATGTTGCGCTGCCGAAAGCGCGATGGTATCGTATTCCGGGAGCAGACGGCGCTGCGTCTCAAAGCTGGAACGCCCGCCCACGAAGAAAATCGCAGCGCGAGCCTCAGGACTGTGAACGGGCGGCTTGCGCTGTTGCGTCATGCGCGCTCCCGGCGGCGTCGGTTAATCGAACGCTCACATTCAATCTGGAACATATTGGCCCTCTAATAGGCGCAATTGCCGGATTTCGTGCCGGTTGCCGGGCTAATTCGCTTGACAGCCGCCGCGATAGACTTATATAATCCTAGTGATATAGATTATCTATACATCATACAAGTTGCTGAACTGCCAAACAATGATGGGGAGCGGTTTTAGCGTGTTGTCCGGCGGATATATCAAGAAACGACTGCTTCGTATCCAGGTAGGATACTTGCTATCCGAGGGCCCCGGCAACTCCCGAACCATCCCGGTTGCGTTTTCACAGCGCGTCCAGGTTGACGACGACCTGTATCTGGAGGCACTGAATGGCAATCTCGTCCTCACCCGCACCAAGGAAGGCATCCTGGCGCAGGGCATATTGAGCCTTGCCCATACCCGCGAGTGCGACCGCTGTTTGGAGACATTCACGCATCAATTCGGGCTGGACGTCGCGGAGTTGTTCGCCCAGCGGCCAGACGTGGACGAGAGCGAGTTTTTCATCGATAGCAACGGCGAAATTGATCTTGCCCCGCTGCTGCGGGAGGAGGTGCTCATTGAAGAGAGCTATCGCGCACTATGTCAGGCTGGATGTCGGGGTTTAAGCGCAACCAGCGGATACAGCCTGAATGAGACGGGTGAAGCGCCGGAACCGTTTCAAGCCGAAGCGGAACACGGGCTGGCGATTGATCCGCGAATGGCGGTATTGAAGCAGTTGTTGTCGTAGCAATTTGCCAGGGGATGCGCGCTAAACATGGGGTGTTGGCGCATCCTGCACGTTAGGGGTGTTGCAGTGAACGAGTATGACGGAAGGTTTGAGTCGGATATTGACCTGATGACCTACCTGGAAGACGAAAAAGACGACAAGGCCGGTTTCGACTTCTTCCTCGAAGATGCCGATCTGGACTTGTTGGATGAAAACTTCGAGGCGGACATCGGGCTCGAAGACGAAGAAGACGATCACGACCTTGGTGAAATAGCCTCCAGCGATACCGTGGGCCTGTATCTCAAGGAAATGGCGCGTGTTCCTCTGCTGACGACAGAGGAGGAAGTGCAGTTGGCGATGCGGCAGGAAGCGGGAGAACTCGCCGCCAGCCACTTGGCCGACGCGCCAACGCATGAGCGCCGGGCCGAGTGGCAATTCCTGATTCAAGACGGGCTAAATGCCCGCGATCATCTCATCAAAGCCAATACGCGCCTGGTAGTCTCCATTGCCAAGAAATATATGTCGCGCGGCGTGCCCTTCCTCGACTTGATCCAGGAAGGCAACCTGGGCCTGATGAAAGCGGTGGAAAAGTTCGACTACCATCGCGGCTATCGTTTCAGCACCTACGCGACCTGGTGGATCCGCCAGACAATCACCCGCGCCATTGCCGATCAGGGGCGGACGATTCGCGTGCCGGTTCACATGACCGACCGCATCCGGCAGCTCTATCGGGTCGCCCGCGACCTCGAGCAAGAAACCGGCTGCAAGCCCTCGGTGGAAGAAATCGCCGAGGTGATGGAGTGCGAGCCGCGCAAGGTGCAATGGATGCTCAAAGTGTCCTGGCGCCCCTTGAGTCTTGAGCATCCGGTGGGCAAGGACGACGACAGCGAACTGGGTAGTTTCATCGAAAATGATCGCGAGCCCAATCCCTCAGACAGCGCTTTCAGCAAGCTGCTCAAAGAAAAGATCGAGGAGCTGCTCAACACCCTGACCCCGCGAGAAGCGCGCATCCTGCGACTGCGCTTCGGCCTGCAGAACGGGCACTGCTATACGCTGGAAGAAGTGGGGCAGAAGTTCGGCTTGACGCGCGAGCGCATCCGGCAGATTGAAGGACGCGCGCTGCGGCGTCTGCGACATCCGCGCCGCAGCCGGAAATTGCGCGACTATCTCGACTAGCCGCGTACAAGCGGTCGTCGCGGAATCTGGCGATATCAGCGATCGTTCGTCGCTCCACTGCCATATTTCGCTGGTGTATGCTGCGCCTGTCAACTGCTTAGTTCAAAAAGAGCCGGCAATGATGCCTCAGCTTGTCTTGACGAGACACAGCAACAGCGATCACAATTCTGTACAGGCGGCCGCGGAGTGGACGCTCACGGCAGAAGGACTGCGCCGCTGCCGTCCTTTGGCGCAGCATCTTGCGCCCTATCAAGCGAATCGCCTGCATAGCAGTCCCATGCCCAAGGCGCTGCAAACCGCAAAAGCCGTCGCCCGGGAACTTGGCGATCTGCCCGTCAGCGAATGCCCCTTGCTGGCCGAACACAGCCGGGAATCCAACGCGCCCTACGGATCGTTGGCCGATTTTAACGCGCGGATAAGACGACTGTTCGCATTTCCGGACGAACTGATCTTCGGAGACGAAACGGCCAACCAGGCCAAACATCGTTTTCAGCGCGGCATTGACGCCATCTTGAATCATGCCGGCCGCGAGGACAACATACTGGTCTTCAGCCACGGGACGGTGATGGCGCTGTTTGTCGCGCAATACAATCCGATTGACAGTTACTGTTTTTGGCAAAGACTGAAAATGCCGGCGGTGATTGCGCTGGATTTGCCCGACTTCGGCATCAGCAAGGTAATTGAAGACGCGGGAGTCCTCTAGGCGTAGAGAGCGGCAAGCAGCGCAAGCTCCTTGTCGGGCGCAAGATCGGCGGGTTTGGGCGTATCAGCGTGCAGCGTCAGCGCCCATTCCAACGTATCGCCAATCGTCGTGGCTAAAGGGCTGAATGTCAAGCCATCGCGCAGCGCGCTGTCGATGTTGAAGGTCATAAAACTCTCCGCCAGCGAGCGGTTGACCCAGAGCGGCAATTGCATAAACTCGCCCACTTCATTGTCGCGCAGGAAGTCGTCGCTGACGTGGCGCCACTGAACATCGCTCGATAGCGCCCGCTTGATCTGTGGCAGCAGCTGGCCGAATGTCAGCCGTCCCGCCGGACCGGTTACGTTGTAAATACCCGATGAACGCGCCTCAATCCGCCGCAGCGTGAAAACCGCCAGGTCGCGAACGTCGACGAATTGGAGCGGCTGCTCCGCCGGCGGCGCGATGGCCGCGCCTCCCCTGGCCGCCCGCGTCACCCAGTAGGTGAAACGATTGGTGGGGTCGCGCGGGCCTATGATCAAGCCCGGGCGGATGATTAAGCTGCGACCAGGGAAAGCAGCTTGGGCCCGCGCTTCGCAAAGCGCCTTTAACGGACCGTAAGTTTCGTCAGTGACGTCTTCAAGCGACGAGTCTTCCAGTGACAGCAGCTCGGCCGACTCATCGCGATTGGCCGCGCCCGCCGCAGGATAAACGGACAGTGTCGAGATGAAAGTGTAATGTCCGACAGACCCGCTAAGCGCGTCCGCAGAGAGCTTGACGAGACGCGGCACATAACCGCAAGTGTCGATGACCGCGTCCCAGCTGCGCCCGGCCAGCCGCCGCAGATCCGTCTCGCGGTCGCCCTGGATCTGCTCGACGCCGGCCACCGGCTCTCGGCCGCTTAAGCCGCGGTTGAACAAGGCCACGCGGTGGCCGCCCGCCAAGGCTTCAGCCACCAGCGCCGGACCCAGAAATGTCGTACCGCCAATAATCAGCAGGTTCATTGCGCGTCCTCCGCTTCCATCCCGATTCTGTGATTCCATGCGTATCGAGAGCATCCTGCGCCCTGCGACAGCGACGCTTGACGCGCGCCTTCGCTACAGCAGCCGCTGCTGGCGCCCGCGACAGATATACGCTGTCTAATCTATGCTAAAATCGCCTTTATGGACAGGACACGCAACCATCTTCGCAGCGCGGCGCTATTGTCAGGCTTCATGCTGCTGATGATCGCCTGCAACCTCGGCGCCAGCAGCAATGCGCCGCCGACCTTGGCGCCCCTGCCCACCTTCACGCCGCAGGCGACCCTGGGCTACGCCGCCGCGCGACCAGTGCGCATCAGCGAGATCGAAGTCACGGCCAGCGCGCCCGTAGATGACATGCTGCCGGCTCTGCTAGCCAAAGTCGAATCCGACCGGCTGATGGCGCATATTCGCAGCCTGCAAGACTTCCGCACGCGCCACATCGGCTCAACCCAGACATCCGCCAGCGAAGGCATCGGCGCCGCCCGCAAGTATATCAAGGATCAGCTGGAGATATTCGGCTCGGCCTCCGGCGGCAATCTCTACACCTTCGAGCAGAGTTTTGAGGCAATTGTCACGGCCGAACAGACGACCAGACAGCACAATATAATTGGCGCCATCAGCGGCAGCGAGGTCAACGCCGGCGCCATCATCATCGGCGCGCACTACGACAGCATCGGCGAGCCGCGCGGCGACGGCCGGGCCTTCGCGCCGGGCGCCAATGACAACGCCTCGGGCGTGGCGGCGCTGCTGGAAATCGCGCGCATCCTTAGCCCGGCGCAGTACCGGGCCACCATCATGTTTGTGCTGTTTTCCGCCGAAGAGTTCAATAGACAGGGCAGCATTCCCTTTGCAGTCTGGGTGCGCGACCGGGACATTGACGTGATCGGCATGATCAACGTGGACACCATCGGCAACGTGCACGACTTCAACGGCAATCGCAATGACCGCCAACTGCGCGTTTTCTCCGCCGGTCCCAACGACACATCGGTCTCGCGGAAAATGGCCCGCGAAGCCAACTTCCTGGGTTACAACTATAATCTTGACCTGGATCTGCGCGTGCAGGACGAAATCGACCGCGAGAACCGCTATGGCGATCACTTCTCTTTCAGCGAGCTGGGCTACCCGGCCATTCGCTTGATCAACGCCTACGAAGAAAAACGCAACGCCGACCCCACCGACACCATCGAATTCATCGAGCCGGAGTACCTGCGGCGCGCTGCGCAAGCCACCCTGGCCATCGTCATGTCGCTGGCCGATGGTCCGCGCCCGCCGGTCAATATCGTGCTGCGCGCACGCGACGACGGCAAGCATGAGCTGGTTTGGGAGCCGGTTGAAGATGCGGCCAGTTATATCGTGGCGCTGCGCCCGCGCGATTCCCTGATCTATCAGCAGTTCTCATTCGACGAGACCAAGCTGGCCTGGGACGGCTTCACGGATTACGCCGCCATCGCTATCGCCGCCAAAGACTCGCGCGGCTTGATCGGCCCGCTTTCCCGCGAGATCATACCGCGTTAGGCTGGCGCGGCGCCGGCGCGTTCGCCGTGTACCGTAGCGCAGGCCCGCCAATGAGGAACTATGCGCGTCGTCCATATCATCAAAGTCACACGCATCAGCGGCGCCGAGCGTCATCTGCTGCTGCTGTTGGCGGGCCTGATTGAGCGCGGCGTCGACGCCCGCCTGGTCATCCTGGTCGAGCGCGACAAACCCATGGACGACATGCTGGCCGCGGCGCAAAGTCGCGCAATTCCGATCACGCGCCTGGTCATCCGCCGCGATTACGATATCGCGCTGCTGTGGCGGCTGCGCGCCCGGCTGCGCCACCTCAAGCCCGATCTCGTTCACACGCACTTGATCCACGCCGACCTCTTCGGTTACTTCGCGGCCCGAGCAGCCGGCATCCACCGGGTGCTCAGCAGCCGCCACAATGACGATCAGTTTCGTTATCGACCGCGTTGGCGCAAACTGAATCGCCGTCTTTGGCGCTGGCTCGACGGCGGCATCGCCATCTCGGAATCGATCAAACGCTTCGCCATTGAGGTTGAAGGCGCGTCCGCGGACAAGATCACGGTGGTGCGCTACGGCATCGACTTCGCCTGGCTCAGCGATGACGATATCGCATCCGCCCGCCAGCGGCTGCGGGCCGACCTGGGGCTGTACGAGGACGCGCTGCTGCTGGGCATGGTCTGCCGCCTGGTGGAGCAGAAAGGCATTCCCTACGCGCTGGAAGCCCTGCGCCGGCTGCGAGCGCAGTATCCAAGCGCCCATCTGGTAGTCGCCGGCGACGGCGAAAACGCCGCCGAGCTGCGCCGGCTGGCCTCCGCGCTGGGCATGGCCGACCGCGTGCACTGGCTGGGCTGGCGCAGCGACGCCGCCGAGCTGATGGCGGCTTTCGACTTGTTGCTCGTTCCCAGCTTGTGGGAGGGTTTCGGCCTGGTGCTGCTGGAAGCCATGGCGCGCCGCCTGCCGGTGATCGCCAGCCGCGTCGGCGCCATCCCCGAGGTGGTCGCGCACGGCGAGACCGGCATCCTGATCGCGCCTCGCGACGTCGATGCCCTGGCGCAAGCGATTTCGCGCCTGCTGGATGACCGCGCGCTGCGTAAGTACATGGGGCTGCTGGGCGCCGCCCGCCTGGAAGAGCGCTTCAGCGTCGAGCGCATGGTCGCGGGCACGATTGCCGTCTATCGGCGCGTTCTGGGGTAGAGGCGTACAGGGCGCGTGGCACAGCTCGGGCGTCTCGGCGAGACGCCCCTACAAGTCGCGCTGGAGGAGGCGGGAGACCGAGGGGCGCCGGGTTTGGGGTGGGGGAAACGTGTGGCGCTTTTTCGCATTACTTGCCAGATTCTTCGTCTCAGTCTCTGAGATGAACCATCGTGCGCGGCCTTCGCCACGCCCGACCTGCAGGGCGGATTTGCCATAAGTCTCGCTCGCAAGCATAATCGACTGGTATGCCAAATACGAAGCGAGCGCCTTCGCAGCGACCAGCAGCGAATCGGGCGGCCGCGTCGACGCCGAGTCATTGATGATCAAGGTCTATCTCGCCTATGCGCCGCAGGACAGCCAGCGCGCCGAAGAAGTACGGCGGGTTCTACAGGCGCAGGGCCATCGTCCCTGGCTGGATCCCCGGCCCGCCGGCGATTCCAGCTGGCATGACGGCAAGGAAGCGGCTATTCAAGCGGCCGACGCCCTGGTCCTGCTGCTGACGCCCGCGGCTGCGACATCGCTCGCCGTCACCTATGAGTGGTCCTTCGCGCTGGGCAGCGGCATCCCGGTCTTCGCCCTGGTCGAAGACGCGGTGAATGAGCATCCCCGATTGCAACTGGTCCATCGCTTAGAGCGGGCCGCATTCGGAGACGAGAATCACTTCTGGGATCGCTTCGTGGCCGACTTCAATCAACGCGCGACGCCTGCGCGCGAAATCGCCCCAGCGGCGCCAGACGAAGCGCCCGAAATCGACCTTAGCCTTATGCCCACCGAGCCGGGTTACTGGCTGGTCATGCGGCGCGGCCCGCTGCTCAATCAGCTTTTTCGCCTGGAAAGCGCTGTCGTCAACATCGGGCGCGACCTGGCCAACGACATCGTCATCCGCGACGCGCAAGTCAGCCGCTATCACACGCGCCTGACGCTGCAGGAGCAGGACTACTTCGCCGAAGACCTCGACAGCAGCAACGGCACACGCGTCAATGGCGCGCAGATCAGCGGCCGCGTCGCATTGCGCGATGGCGATCTGCTGGCGCTGGGCGATGCCGTTGTCCTGAGCTACGACCTGGTCTATCTGGATTAGTCGGGCAGCTCACCAACGACCACAGCCGGATTACCAGCCACGATGGCGCGCGCCGGCACAGCGCGCCGCAGGACGCTGCCCGCGCCAATCACCGCGCCCGCCCCGATGCTGACGCCCTTCAGAATCAGCGCGTTCATGCCGATGAAGACGTCGTCGCCGATATGAACCGGCGCGGTCCTGGCGTCCAGCGGCGCTTCGATTCGGCGCTGCGGCTCCAGCGGATGAAAATCGGTATCGGCGATGACGGTGTTGGCGCCCACCCAGACGCGATCGCCGATGCTGATGCGCTCATCGCAGACCAGCGAACCGCCGGTCATGCCGAAATCGTCGCCGATGCTCAGCCTGGCGCCGGTTCGCCTGGTGCTGATGATGACGGGATGGTTGGGACCCAGGGGATTGCTGCGTGCGGTCGAGCGCAGGTTCATGCGCCGGCCGATGCGGATTTCGCTATGACGATGCCGCTGGATGATGGGGGGGCCGTAGCAGCGCCAGCCGCCACCGATCTCGACGCCGCGCAGCGCCCAGAATGAGCAGGGCAGAAACAAGAGCCGCCGCAGTTCGTTGCCGGCCTTCCAGGGCATCAGACGCGCCTGCCGCAGCGACTCCCGCGAGAGCAGCGGGGCGGGGTCTTCGGGGGTATTCTCAACGCTTCCGAGCATCTATCGGTCTCATCTGTCCGACATAGCCAAGATACACGCGAACGCTGTCTTATTCCGTAGGGGCGACTTATCAAGTCGCCCGAAATTGCGTCCTGCTGCGCCGACGGGCGACCAGGTTGGTCGCACCAACAAATCGCGAGTTTCTTTGCGCTCAAGGCACGCTGAAGACGACATCGCTCGCTTGCACGATATCGCCGCCGCGTACCAGCGCCAGCCGCAAGACGTAATTCCCCGTGCGCAGCGCGTCGGCATGCAGCATCTCGAGCTGGCCGTTGATCACCGTACGGCGCTGCGGGTTGCCCAGCGGCGTCCAGTCGGCGAATTGGCCGCCGCGGATGTACATGTGATAGAACTCGGCTTGCCCGCCGTCGTATTGCGCCGTGCCGACAATCGGCATGACGCGATTGACGGACTGGCCGCTGGCCGGCTGCTGAATTTGCAGGATTGCGCCGACGCTGCCGATGGTATGCAAGCCGTAGACGCCCGGCCAGCAATCCACCGTAGGCAAGAAGGCCAGTCCATGCTCGCGCGCGAAACGCTCCGCTTCCACAGAGTCGCTTTGGGATGTGCTGGGCCCGGCGATGAACCACAGATTCTGCGCTCCGGCGGCCAACGCCTCTTGCGTATGCTCAATTGGGACGCGGCAGTAGCTGGGCGGGATCGGCTGCTGCTCGCCCGGCGCCACGCGGAACTGAATGCCCGCGCCAACTTCCGGCGGCAGCGGATACGCCAGGGTCTGATAGACGCCATGCGCAACTTCGCGCAATACTGAACCCACTACCGGTATCGGAGTCGGATAAGGCGCCGCGACCTGCGGATAATCCAGATTGCCCTGCGCGTCGGGTATCCCGGCGGGGCCATCAAGGGTCCACTCGTTGATGGTGGCCGGGCAGCGCGTCGACAGCTCGACCAGACGGCGCACATCGCAAACCTGGCGCAAGGTCAGGCCCGCCGGCGGAAGCGGCTGGTCGTTGAGCAGTTGACCGTCCGTGGCGAAGGCGCTCAGCAATTCGCGATTTCCATAGACGCCGGTCAGCACGTGGTTCCAGATCGGCGCCGCGCCGGTCAGCCCGGAGGAATTGACCATCGGGTCGCCATCGTTGTTGCCCACCCAAACGCCCACGGCGACATTGCGTGTATAGCCGATGGTCCAATTATCCTTGATATCGTCGGTGGTGCCGGTTTTCACGGCGGCGAATATATTGTCCGCGCGCAAGGGACTGTTGAAGCCCATCGCATCGGAGCGCGCCTGATTGTCGGACAGCATGTCGGTGATGACGAAGGCCAGGCGCGGGTCCAGCACGCGCAGGCTTTCCGGCCCGCGCGAGACTGTCTCGGCCGTCACCGTCCCGGACGGGCAGCCCTGCTCATATTGATAGATGATCTGATTGTCGCTGTCGATGACGCAGCGGATGGAGGTCACGGGCGCATACTCGCCCTGATTGGCGAAGACGGCGAAGGCGTTGGTCAATTCGATCAGGCTGACCTCGCCGCCGCCCAGGGTCAGCGACAAGCCGTATCGCGACGCGTCCTGGCTCAGCGTGGTAATGCCCAGTCGGCGCAGAAAACGCAGCAGATAGTCGACGCCCGCCTGCCGCAAGGTCTGCACCGCCGGGATATTGTAGCTGTTGGCCAAGGCCGCGCGCATTGTCATGGGCCCGTGGAAGGTATTGTCGAAATTGCGCGGCGTATAGACGGGCAGCCCGGGCAGCGCGATTTCCGTGCGCGTATCCCAGAGCACGTCAATCGTGGACATGCCCCGCTCCATGGCGGCGGCGTAAGTGAAGGGTTTCATGGTGCTGCCCGGCTGGCGGAAGGCGGTGGTCACGTTGACGCTGCCGTCGATGGCGTCGTTGTCGTAGTCGACGCTGCCGACCATGGCGATGATCTCGCCGTTGGCCGGCTTGGTGACCACGACTGCGGCGTTGCTGACATTTTTCGCTTGCAGCCGCGCTACCTGGCTGGCGGCGGCTCGCTGCGCCAGGCGATTGACGTCCTGATCAAGCGTGGTATAGACGCGAAGTCCGCCGCCGGTGATCGCCTCCGGGCTGTAGCCCAGGTCCAGCATCAGCCGCTCCAGCTCGCCCTGCGCGTACACGGTAAAGTGCGGCGCGGTCAGCGAGACCTTGGCCGGCACGAAGCTCAAACCCTCTTTCAGCGCGGCGCGCACCTGGTCCTGCGTGATGAAGCCTTCTTCCAGCATCTCGCCCAGCACTTGCCGCCAGCGCACATCGACCGCCGCCTGCACCAAGGGGTCGGGATTGAGCGGGTCCAGGTTGGCGGGCGCCTGCGGCAAACCGGCCAGCATCGCCGCCTCGCCCAGGCTCAACTGGTCGACATCCTTGCCGAAGAATGTCTGCGACGCCGTCTGCACGCCGTAAGCCAGATTGCCGTAATAAATCTCGTTGAAATACATCTCGAGAATCTCGTTTTTGCTCTTGGACTGCGTCAGCACGATGGCCAGCAGAATCTCCTCGGCTTTGCGGGCGACGCTTCGCTGGGCGCGCTTCTCGAAGTCAAAAAAGATATTCCGCACCAACTGCTGGGTGATGGTGCTGCCGCCCGGGGTAATTTCGCCGGCGGAGGCGCCCAGGTAGTTCAGCGCCGCCAAGGTCGTGTGGCCGACGTCAATGCCCATATTGGTAAAGAAGGAGTCGTCTTCAATTGCGATGGTGGCGTCAATCAGCGAGCGCGGGATGCGGTCGAAGCTGACGTGCACGCGCCGTCCCTCGCCAAAGGCTTCGTAGAGCTCGTTGCCATGGCGGTCGTAAATGAAGGTGCTTTCAAAGCCGCGATAATTGTCCACCTCGGCCACGCGGGCGGTCCATTCGGCTTCCACTTGCGGCAGGAAAAACATAGCCGCGCCCAGCGTCAGAACGGTCAAGCCACCGCAAAATGTGCCGGCGAGCCCGGCCATCATCCAGAAACAGCCCAGGGGCAAACCCAGCAAACGGCGTTTGCGCCTGCGCGCGACCGGAAACCGCGAGCTATCCGGCGCGGTCGCGCGACGAGGGGCAGCCGGGGCCGGCGCGTATGTATCGGGGAAGTCCGTCGGCGGCAAGGTCGGGTCAGACGGCGAGCGCGGCGCCAGGTAAGGTCCCTTGGCCGGGCCAGTCCCCGAGGATGAGGGAATCGGACGGTTTATGGTTGTGCGCTCGGGCTGCGGCTCGTTAGCGATCTGGTTATAGGCGGGCAAGGTCACCAGCTTGCCGGCGTCGCGACGAGCGTCGCGCGGCGTGACCTCATCCAGCTCGGAAACATGCGGCAAGGGGAAAGGCGCGTCCGGATTCGGCTCGACCTTGACTTGCTCAGTGGTGGCGGTGTCGTCGCGGCCCGGGCGCCGCTGGCCCCTCCGCCCGGTGGAGTCAAGGTCTTCAGTTTCGAAGTCGCGAGCTTTGCCGCCGTCCGCCATCGCGTTTCCTGGCTCGTTCATGTCGCGTTCTTGCAGATATTCTAACAGAATAAACCAGGTCTTCCGGTCGCGCTGGACGCGACACCAACGACTGACCTACGTCCTAAAGCAATCTGGGGCGCGCGGTCGAGCCGGCGTCATCTGGATATGTCGCGCATTGAGTGCTAAACTCCGCGCCAGAGCCCTGCGGAGAAGTTCAATGAGCAACCAGCCGGACGACATCCCCCATCCCGAATTGGAGCTCTCCGTCGTCGTCCCGATTTACAACGAAGAAGGCAATATCGACAAGCTGCACAGTGAGCTGAGCCAGGCGCTTGTCGCTACCGGGCGCGACTACGAAGTCATCGCCATCAATGACGGCAGCCAGGATGGCAGCTACGGCCTGCTGAATGCCGTGCAAGCGCGCGATCCGCGCTGGCATATCATCCACTTTCGCCGCAACTTCGGGCAGACGGCAGCCATGGCGGCCGGCTTTGATGCGGCCCGCGGCGAGATCGTGGTCACAATCGACGCCGACTTGCAAAACGATCCGCGCGACATCCCGCGGCTGCTCGACAAATTTGCCGAAGGCTACGATATCGTCAGCGGCTGGCGGCAGAATCGCAAGGAGCCGCTCCTCCTCCGGCGCATTCCCTCGGCGCTGGCCAACCGTCTCATCTCCCGCAGCACCGGCATCAAGCTGCACGATTACGGCTGCACGCTAAAGGCCTACCATTTTGATGTGGTCAAGGGCATCCAGCTTTACGGCGAATTGCACCGCTTCATTCCGGCGCTCGCCCGGCAAATGGGCGTTCGCGTGGCCGAAGTCCCGGTCAAAGATCGCGCGCGCCAGTGGGGCAGCAGCAAATATGGCTTCAGCCGTACCTTTAAGGTTGTGCTCGATCTCATAGTGGTGGTCTTCATACTGAGTTATTTCAACCGCCCGCTTTACGTTTTTGGGGCGGCCGGTTTCCTGGTCGGCGGCATCGGCGGCCTGCTGGGCGCTTATTTGACCGTCTTCAAGCTGCTGACCGAGAACAAAATCGGCGACCGTCCGCTGCTGCAGCTGGCCGCCCTGCTGATGGTGCTGGGCGTGCAATTCGTCAGCACCGGCATCGTGGCTGATATGATCATGCGCACTTACCACGAGTCGCAGCGCAAGCCGATCTATTACATTCGCGAAAGACGGCGCGGCCAGCCGGACGCGGCCAAGGCCGACAAGGCGCCGGCCTAAGTTTCAGGCGCGTTGAAGTCGGGCGGCGCGTCGTAGTCATGGAAGCGAATATGCCAGACCGATGGCGCCGCTTCCGGATCGCCGGTTGTCTCCAGCATTGTGATTTCCAGCGCTGCGAAGCGCCCGTTTTCCGGCGTAATGAGGGCGCTGATCTCGACATCGTCCTGCGGCTCGATGAAGCCGAATAGCAAGCCTGAAACGCCAGCGCCCGCCGCCCGCCCTTGCACTTGCCACAAGCCGTTTGTTTCAGTAGCCGCGTCGCTCTCCACGAGTTGCGGATCCTGCAGGTTCTCCATCACGTATTCGATGCCGTCGCCGGTCGCCAGCAGCCGATTGGTATCAAAGTCCTCGAAGGCAGGCAGCAGGATCCAGGGCGCGCCGCTGGGGAAGCTGAGCCACTGGCGGTCGTCGAGCGAATAGATATCAAGCGCCAAAGGAATGAAGAACTGCAGCAGCGCGTGGATATGCAGCGCATTGGGGCTGAGGTACTGCGCTTCGGCGCTGGTCAAAGTCGCGGGCAGCATATTGACGCCGTCAAATGACAGCGCCAGCGGATAAGGCGCGCCCGTCTGCTCAATCGACAACTTGAAGCTGTCGGCAGATTGCAGTTGATCGACCGCGGCATCGACCAAGTCCTGCGCGCTCATGCTCGGCTCGGCCTGGGCCGAAGACGGGCTGGACATGGGCGGGAGCCATAAAAGCCCAACCAGCAGCGCAGCCAGCGCGCGCGAGACGACTATCCGGGTCAGAACGAAGTCAGTTTTCATCACTCAACTTTACGCATGGCTGGGGCAATCGTCGCGACCTCATGGCGCCGACGCCTCGCTTTTGATATGGGTCTGAGTTCACGGGAACCTCGCGCGAATTAGAATTGACGCTGGATCAAATATTGCGCCCACTGCTCCAGCAGGTCGCGATTGGCGCTCGGCGGCAGCGCAGCCAAATGACCCAGCGCCTCTTCGACTGTGCGGCGCGACCGCTCCTGCGCATAGCGCACCGTACCCAGCTCGCGCAGCAAATGAATCACCGCCTGCACATCGGCCGCGGCGGCATCTTCGGCGCCAAGCGCCCGCAAGATGGTTTCGCGCTGATGGGCGTTTGCCCGCTCGAGCGCCTTGAGCGTCAGCAAGGTGGTCTTGCCTTCGCGGATATCCGAACCCACCGGTTTGCCCAGCTGCCGCTCGTCGCCGACGACGCCCAGAATATCGTCTTGTATCTGGAAAGCCGCGCCACATAGGCTGCAGAACCTGGCGATGGCGCGCGCAGCCGGCATTTCGCCGTCAGCGTCATTCAGCGCGATAGCCGCGCCCGCCCGCCCGGCGAATTCGTAGAGCGCGCCCGTCTTTTTCCACAGCATGTCGATGATGGCGGGCTCGCTGAGCGAAAGCGCCTCGCCCGAATACTGCACATCCAGGGTCTCGCCTTCCACCAGCAGCGGCGTGACCTGGCTGGCCAAGTCATGCGCCAGCCGCAAAACTATCTCGGCCGATACGCCGTACTCAAGATGCGCCTCGAATAAGAGCGACCAGGCCCAGGATTGCTGAACATCGCCGGCCAGCATGGCGATGGTACGGCCGTAATGCTCGGCGTCGCCCGGCGCCCAGCCGAATTCTTCCGCCGCCCGCCGGGCGAAGTTGCGGTGCACGGTGGGCAGTCCCCGGCGCGTATCATCACGGTCGATCACGTCATCGTGCACCAGGGTCCAGGTGTGGTAGATTTCGATGGCCGCCGCGACCGGCAGCGCGCGCGCCTCATCGCCTCCCAGCGCGCCGCAAGCCAGCATCGCCACCGCCGGCCGCAATGACTTGCCGCCTGCCCTGACGTAACTGAAGACGGCCTCGCTTATATGCGCCGGCTGGAAGCGCCGCAGGAAGCGCTCCTGCGTGAGATACTCCACCAGCCTGCGCTTGCGGCTGTCGACAGCCTCCAGCAGCGCGCTGAAATCGCCTTCAGTTTCGCGTTCTGGCATGGCGGGTCCAAGCTTGTTTGAAGATCACAACTTCATTGTATCATCTTGGCGAATTGGCCTCTATGAGCAGCGGACTCAGACCAGCGGACTGATCTGAATATCGCTAATCTCCAGCGACTGCTCGTCCGCCGCCAGCAGACCCCACTTGAACTTGCCTTGTGGTGTAACGACCGCGTATTGATTGTCGATCCAGGCTATGAAGCCCAGTGGGCCCCGCGCCACATGCTCGGCCCGGTGAACCACCTCGCCGTCAATCGTGAAGATGGCGCGCCCGGCCCTCCAGTCGATACTGTAGCTGTTGAAATCGCGCAGCAGCTCCGCATCCAGCAGCGCCTCGCTGACGCCAAGCGTCCGTTGAGCGACGGGCCAAAGCGCGTCATTGAGCAGTCGTCTGCGCATCAGCAGGAAGCCCAGCGGCGCCGTGGGCAGCAGCGCCAGAAAGCGCCAGCTTCGCGCGTTGATCGCCGCCGCTTTCCAGCCATGGCCGGCGATGCCATGCGCCAGCGCGATATTGTTCTCGGGACTCGTGAGCAAAAACCAGATCGCTTGCGGCAGGCGAAACGAGCGCTGCTCCGGCATAAATGCGTGATTCCAGAAGCCGAAGCCGGCCGTACCCTTGAGCTCGCCCGTCGCTCTTGCGCGCAGGCTCAGGCGCAGCGGCGGACGGTTGCCGAACTCGGCGCGTGAAGCATAGTCGCTGATCTGGGCGTCGCTGTATACGTCGCTGCCGGCGCTCGGCAGGTTGAGTCGGAATCCGGATTCGCGCGCGCTTACGCAGCCGCCACCCAGCTCGGTCACGCGCCACGATTCCTTCCCTCGCACCGAACCTTACCTCACGACAAAGTTGCAGCTTTCCTCTTCAAATTCCGTACTGGTGCCGGGGCCGTAGGACGCGTAGCCGTCTTGTATGGCGTTGCGCCAGGTCACGAGATAGGTGATGGTGTATTCCCCGGCGGCGAGCGGACCGTAGGGTACGTACCAATAGACGACATGCTGGCTGCCGCTGCGCCCGGGATTGCCGCGGTACTGGTTAACACTGCGGACTTCTTCGCCGTTGACGCGCAATTCGTGCGTCGCGTTGGCCATGTGGTCGCGCAGGTAGGCTTCGGTGCTGGCGAACCAGGCCCAGTAAATCTTGATCGTCGAGCCCGGCGTGAGGTCCGATGGCGCGCGGATGCCGAAGGAGCTATCGTTGCAGAATGCGAAGACATTGACGTCCAGCCGAGGCGGCGCGGTCGGCCTGGATGCTGTGGTTGCGCTGGGCGTGGCGCTGGCTATAGGCGCGGCGTCCGTGGGCGCGGCATCCGCCGTGCTGGTCTGGGCTGCGCCGACCATTGCCGTGGCGGTCTGATTCATTACGTCGACATCCGCGATCTCGACGTTGAAAACCAATATGCCGTCATCAGCCGCGCTGTCCGCATCCGCCAGTTCGACCACCACCCTCGTCTCGCCGCTAAGTGTCAGGGTTTCGCCGTCCGTCGCCTCGGCCGTGGGCAGTCCATCGTCGCGTTCCAGCAGAGTCTGGCTGACCCAGCCCTCCGCGCCGTCCGCCAGCAACACGCGATACCAATCGTCATCATCGTTGACGCCGAGAATCTGGACGCCGCTGCCCGGCGTCAAACTGGTGATGATGCCGAAACTGGTGCCGGGCCCGCGCCGCACATTGGCGCGCCGGGCAGAGCGCACGATGCCGAAGACGGTCGGCGTGGCCGTCGCTGTCGCGCTGGCTGTCGCTGTCGGCGTGGCGGTCAGCGTCGCCGTCGCCGTGGCTGTGTGCGTAGGCACGGCGGTCGCCGACGCCGTGCTGGACGCTGTTGGCGGCGGCGGCGTGTCAGTGGGCAGCGGCGTCGCGCTCGGCGCCAGCAGCGGGTCCAAACTGCAAGCGCTTAGCAACAGACAAAGCAAAAGCGCCAATGGGAGACCGGCAAACCCTCGGCCAGCAAGGCGCGGGATAGTGTTTTGCTTCAATGCGAGCAACGGACGCCAACCCCTCAAGGCTACAATGCAACAGATCACATCAAAATCAATTATAAGGCTGCGCCGATTTGCGCGCAAAAGCAACCAGCCGCGCTTCCCTTTGCTTGCGGATGAAGAAGAGGTAAATGCCGTCGATTTGGAATCAGCCCAGGCTAAAATGCAAAAATGTCGATGAAATATGGACGGACACATAATAATAGAACATTGTAGGGGCGTTTCGCTGAAACGCCCGAAAATCAACGCATGAGCGACATCAGCGGGCAGAGAAATATGCCGACGGGCGGCTCAGCGAGCCGCCCCTGCAGGCTTCTCATTTTTGCAAAACTTATTTGGTACTACTTCCGCCTCTCTATGGCGAATTAACCGGTTTGAATCTCGGCAAGCATCATAATCCCGCGATATTTGCCACTGCCGCATGCGATTGGCTCTTGATTTTCCGCCGCGCAAGAGCTAAGCTGGACGGCGCATCAGTGCCTGTAGCTCAGTGGATAGAGCACTGGTCTACGGAACCAGGTGTCGGGAGTTCGAATCTCTCCAGGCACGACGCAATGAACCAGCCGCCGGGCTGGTTTTTTGCACCATTCAATCGCCAGCGGCGGAGGCTTATTGGGCGGTCTTGAACGCTTGAAAGCGCGGGGTTTCACCCGGCGTGGGCGAATTGACGAAGGCGCCGCGCTTCACCACCGCCTCGCGCCCGCCCAGCGACTCAATCTGGCGCTGCTGATCGGATTTCGCCCGCCGATCGACCGCTTCCGGATCCAGTAGCTCGCGCAGCTCCGCCTCGTAGTCGCCGAGCAGCCGCCGCGTCCGCTCATCGGGTTGCTGCGCCAAATCTTCCATCTCAGCCGGATCGGCTTGCAAGTCAAAGATCTGCGCCGGGCCGGCGACATGGTAGATATATTTGTAACGCCGGTCGCGCAGCATGTAATAGGCGCTGGGCGAGCCTATGGCGTGGTATTCCGAGAAGACCGTCCGGTCGCGCGAATCAGCCGCCGCCAATTGCCACAGCGACTCGCCCGGCAGCGCGGAATCCGATTCGTCATGCGGGCAGCCAAGCGCCTCAAGCACAGTGGGATGGCAATCTACCAGGGAGATCGGCGTGTCCACTACCTTGGCCGCCGGCACATCCGGGCCCGACATGATAAAGGGAATGGCGCAGGCTTCTTCGTACATGGTGAACTTGCCGTAGACGCCGCGAGCGCCCAAATGCTCGCCGTGATCGGAGGTATAGATCACGCGCGTATTCCGCCTCAGGTCCAGCTCATCCAGCGCCGACAGCACCTGCCCGATCTGCTCGTCAAGAAATGTGCAAATGCCATAGTAGGTGGCGTGCAGGCGGCGGATGGTCGCTTCCTCGAAGGACTGCTCGCAGCTGAAGAAGCGCCGCATATAGTCGTAAGTCGGGTGGCGCGGCCAATCGGAATCCCGCCACTGCGGCGGCAGCTGAATGTCCTCGTGCGGGTAAAGCGCATAGGTCTCCGGCGGCGCAAACCAGGGCGGATGCGGCGTGACGAAGGACAAGAACAGCGCCCAGGGAGTCTCATCGCGCTGATGCTCATGAAGCCAGCGGATGGCGTTGTCGCGGTTGCGAATGTCATATTGCTGATAGGTCGAATCGCGCGGCCCGGCTTCGTTTATGCCCGGGCGCCAGTCACGCTTGATCGAACCATCGCGGATGCCGCTGGCCGGATCGCCGATGCCGTCAACCACATGCAGCGGCTCAATCTCCTCCGTGAAGCCGTTGTCGTCCGCAGCGCTGCGAAAATGCAGCTTGCCGATGGAGTCGACGCGGTGGCCCGCCGCCTTCTAGCGATGCCCCCAGCCGGGCGCGCTGCCGTCGTAGGGGACGCCGTTGTCCCAATTGCCGATCTGATGGACATACTGGCCCGTTGCCAGCGACGCCCGCGCCGGCACGCAGATCGGGCAATTGGTGTAGGCATTCGTGAAGCGGGTTCCGCCGGCCGCCAGCCGGTCCAGGTTGGGCGTCCGCACCAGTGGATGCCCGGCGCAACCCATGGCCGCCGCCTGGTGCTGATCGGAGATGATGAAGAGCAGATTGGTCGGCTGCATGTTGGCTCCTTGATTCGGCTGGGCTGCGAAGGTCAAATCTTAGCGCACCGCCGCACCGCCGGGCAAGGCGGCCGCGGCATTGGCTGTGGCGAATGTCGATGAACTGGACGCAGCCGGCAATCTCTGCGCCTCTCTTCTATTGAACGCCCTCACAACTATTGTTGTAGGGGCGTTTCGCTGAAACGCCCGCCGGTATACGGCTGAATCGGGTTCAACGATCAGTGTGAGCCAAACCGCGAGTTGCAAGCGGCGATGGTGAAACAAGCCGTATAACATTCGCATGTGACGAAACTCACCCGCACTCGCACGCCCTCCGCCAGAGCGGCTTGCCTGGCGCAACCCGCGCGGCTAAACTCCAACAGATTGCCAAGCAGCAGGAATCTTGCGCTTATGCCTACTCTGTTTCACGCCGACCCCCTGCAACAGCTAACGCGCGACATCTTCGCCGCCGCGGGAGCGCCTCCTGACATCGCCGCGGTCGTGGCCGAGTCGCTGGTGACCACCAACCTCTTCGGGCATGACTCGCACGGTGTGCTGCGCGTGAAACAGTACATCAACATGATAGGCGCCGGCATGATCCAACCGGCCCAGCGTCCGCGCATTCGCAAGCGCTTCGGCGCTACCGCCATGGTGACGAATGGCTACGGCTTCGGGCAAATTGGCGCGCGCTTTGCGGCTGAGCTGGCAATCGAGCTGGGCCGCGAGCTTGGAATCGCGGCCGTATCGCTGGGTCAAACGACGCACATCGGGCGCTTGGGCGAATATACGCAGATGATCGCCGCGGCCGGGCTGATCGGAATCGGCTTTACCAGCGGCAGCATGTTCAGCGGCTGGGTCGCGCCTTATGGCGGGCGCGAGAAAGTCTTCAGCACCAATCCCATGTCCTTCGCCGTGCCCTGTGGCGGCGAGGATACGCTGCTGCTCGACTTCGCCACGGCCGGCATGGCGCATGGCAAGGTGCTGCTGGCGCGCGCCAAAGGCGAGCCGGTGCCGCAGGGCATGATGCTGGACAAAAACGGCCGACCAAGCACTGACGCCCGCATCGTTGACGACGGCGCTGTACTGCTGGCCATGGGCGCCTACAAAGGCTCCGGCCTGTCCATGATGATGGAGATTATTCCGACGCTGCTGGCGGGCAAACGCCCCCTGGCCTCGCCCGATTTCCACTTTGGCAATCCCACCCTGCTGCTGGCGCTGACGCCCGAGGCCTTCGACGAGGACACCGACTTTGTAGAGCAGGTCGAGGCGCTGAAACAACACGTGAAGCGCGTAAAGCCGGCCGAGGGCTTCGACGAAGTGCTGCTGCCCGGCGAGCCGGAAGCGCGCTCGTACGCTCAGCGGATTCGCGCCGGCATCCCGCTGCCCGATCGCGTTTGGGCCGATCTGCAAGAAGTGGCGGACGAGCTGGGCCTCAGCTTGCCGTCGACCCATGCGGCAGTGTAAATCAGCCGCTACAATTGCCGGGAACTATTCGCGCTCGCCAAAAAGGAGAATCACACGATGTATCAACCCGAACCGACCAAAGGCAATACCGACTGGTTCGTGAATGACCGCTTCGGCATGTTCATCCATTGGGGGCTATATGCGCTGCCGGCGCGCCACGAATGGGTGAAAAACCGCGAAGAATTGACGGACGAGCAGTACGCGCCCTACTTCAAGTACTTCAATCCCAAGCGCTTTGATCCCGACCGCTGGGCCGAGCTGGCGCAGGCGGCCGGCATGAAGTACATGGTCATCACCTCCAAGCATCACGAGGGCTTCTGCCTCTGGGACTCGCAATTCACCGATTACAAAGCCACCAACACGCCCTGGGGCAAAGACCTGCTGGGTGAAGTCGTGCGCGCCTTCCGCAGCCGCGGCTTGAAGATCGGCTTCTACTATTCGCTGATCGACTGGCATCATCCCGATTTCACAGTCGACATGCGCCACTCGCAGCGCAATCACCCCGACCGCGCCGCGCTCAACCAAGGCCGCGACATGAGCAAATACCGCGACTACATGAAGAATCAAGTGAGCGAGCTGCTGTCCAACTTCGGCAAGATCGACGTGATCTGGTACGACTTCTCCTACCCGGGCCCGGACGGCAAGGGCCGCGACGATTGGGACAGCGCCGGTCTGGAAGAACTGAGCCGCTCGCTGCAGCCCGATATCATCATCAACAACCGGCTCGACCTGCCCTCGTCCGCCGACATCTACACGCCGGAGCAATTCCAGCCGCGCGCTTGGGTGCATGTCGATGGCCAGCCGGTGGTCTGGGAGACCTGCCAGACTTTCAGCGGCTCCTGGGGTTACCACCGCGACGAAGCTACCTGGAAGAGCCCGGGCCAGCTGATTCGCATGTTGGTCAACACCGTCGCGACTGGCGGCAATCTGCTGATGAATGTGGGGCCGACCGCCCTGGGCGAGCTGGACAGCCGCGCCGAGGACGCCCTGCGTGTTTACGGCGACTGGATGCATCAGCACAGCGAGTCCATTTACGGCTGCACCGCCAGCGCGCTTAAGGCGCCGCAGGATTGCCGCCTGACACAGAATGGCGACCTGCTCTACGCGCATATCTTTGCTTATCCCTTCCGCCACCTGCACATCGACGACATCGGCGATCAAATCGAATACGCCGAATTCCTGCATGACGGCAGCGAGATCCACTACAGCGTGGACGATGCCAATACCGCGACCCTGCAACTGCCGGTGATTCAGCCGCAAACGGAAGTACCGGTGATCAAGCTGTATTTGAAGTCGTAAGCCGGCGCATGGCATGTCCGCTACTGTACTGTCTTGGCGCGTTCTTTCTGCCTGGCGAGTGAATGAATTACTGGTCGGGAATGCGTTGCCCCTCGAATCCGTCCCGGTCTTGAAGTCTTTATCTATCGGGACGTAGAAAAAGCAATAATCGAGAGGCGTTTGTGATGGCGCAACCCATGACACTTCAAGCGCGCTCGCTACATTGCTCTATAATGCGACATCGCCAGCAACTTGCGGTCTGGGCATACTTGTCGGCGGAATAAGGGTATCGGTTGAAGAAGACGGTGGCGTACTTGCGCTCGTCGCCGTCGGTATGCTGGTCCCTGATTGAGCAGCCAATGGTTCGCGCAGCCAGACATCAGATTTGGAAGCCATTGGATCCTGCGCCGCGACGATCGCCCATTCGGCGCCCCTACTATTGATTCGGCCAGACTCAAACTGCTGGATTCGGGTGAGACGGCTGCTCGCGAACTCTACCAAGACATTGTCGTCATAACTGAAATGCCAGTCTGTCGCAGCGCACAGGATTGTGCCCTAGCTGGCTCATCGAGTCGGCTGAGCATTGTGGCATGATAGTCAAGCTCACTGCATTCCACCTTGCGGCGGGCCGCGCGCGGCGGCGAGCAAGAGTGCGTTGTCACGTCGATGACCATCGGGCGCGATCCTGAGTTTGCGTCAGACAAGCCGATGAGCGCCAGCGGCAGCGCGCGGATGCTTAAAATTGCTGTGGAGCGCTCCGGCGTCGAGCATATCTCGGCTCACGACCTGCGGCGGACGCATATCACCCTGGCGCTGGATAATGGCGCGCCGCTGCAGGACATGCAGGCGCAGGCGGGGCACGACAACGCCTCGACCACCCTGCGCTATGCTCAGGCGGCGGATGCCAAAGCCCGGCGCGAGCGGATCGCTTTCCAGTTCACTCCTTCGCTCGATGCAACGCGCGCCTGGAGTGAACGTTCCCCTTTGGATGATGCGGCGCAAACAGCATCCGGCATAACCCCACACCTGCGGCAATGAACGCGCAGTCTTCGCGCTAGGCTGCCGCGCTGCGCCGGCGGGGAGAGCGTCCTGGCGACCTTCACGCTGGATGGCCGCGCCATCGGCTCGGAGCTGGTCAAGATCGAGGGGACGATCCCGCGCTACACCCGCTGGCGAGCGACGCGCAGCGGGTCGGCTGGAGACAGCGTCAGAATCGCAATTTCACTGATTCGCAGTTAGCAGGAACGAAAAGCAAAGACACAAGAAGGAGAAGAGCAAATGGCGCCATCAGGCGATCATGTCATCGTGAAGATGGACGACAGCGGCGGGGTCCTGCGCCAATTCGCGGACGGCGACATCCGCAGCATTGATCTGGGGCAGGCTTATGACCAGTTCGATGTCACCGGCTTCGGCGACGAAGTGCGCTAGATTGCCAATGGGCAGCTGCGGGCGCCGGTGACCATCGAAGGCTACCTGACGACCGAGAGCCCCGGCGGCGCGCACACGGTCATCCAGGGCGCATTCGCGGCCGGCAGCCAGGTCACGCTGGAGGTGCAGGTGGGCGACAACGCCGCGTCCGCCGCGAGCGATCCCAAGTACAGCGGCGAGTTCCTGATCGGGAGTTACCGTCCGCAGATCATGACCGGCGGGGCAGTGATGTTCACGGCGACCTTGAAGCCGGCCACCGGCGACGCGCCCGAATGGGGCACGGTGTAGGCGGCTTGGCGTAAGCCTTGGGGATGCGTGGCGGCTTGTGACGGGGCAGGCTGCGCGTCCCCCCTTATTCACAGACTGAGTTGATGATTGGCAGGTGGAGAGATGAGTTTTGACGGACCAGCGCTTTCGATAGACGACGAAGGTTCAATCCTTTTTGATGGTGAGAAGATTATTGTCAACGTCCCGGCGGGTCATGACCTGCTGGAGCATTTCAATTGGCCCGAGAATTTTGAGGTCGAATATACACATCCGAGTCATCAGCAAAATCAGCAGCCATCACAAGACGCGCCGTCTCTGGACGATAATCCGGTCATCATTAAGGAGAAGGCACAAGCGTTTAATGAGAATGTGCGCCAGAAACGGGAATCTGCGCGCAACAAGCAATCTAAGTCTGATTCTTCTCGGATGGAGAGCCGGCCCGATTTCGACCAGGCCAAAAATGATAAAGGTGCTCAAGAGGCGCTATCGGATTTCGAGGCCGCACAAGAGAACTATTTCATGGCGGCTGGATCAATTCCTAATCGAATACCGGAATACTGCAACCTTGATGTGATTCGCGTGAAACAAGACATAGAAACGCGTCCGCTAATATTTCAGCATTGCTTTCGACATTCGGCATCACAGCAGGATGCCATGGAGTGCATTTATGCATTCCCGCCAGACTGTGATGAGGATGAGCTAAGGTATCTAGAGCAGATTGCTGATCAAAAGGGGCAAGAATTACTCGTAGCGATGGCCGGGGGAAGAGTTGAAGACATTGGCGACGAATATCAAACTGCTGATTCAGAAACGTGTTATCTAGAACTGCAAGAGCATGTGGAATCAGAGTACGGAATTGAAATTAGATGGGGCGAAGGCTCAGAAGATACTAACAGGCTGCGGCAATTGCAGAATCTTGACAAGGGCATCGCCTACATCGTCGATTATCTTCGAAGGGAAGTATACGGAGATGAGCAATTAGCACTTGAGGCATTTCAGCAGTATTTTGGCCAATCGAAAGACCATGGACGACTTGTAATTCAACTCGGTTCTGATGCTTATTTCGCACAAATCTTCGGGATATCAGAAGAAGTCGCCGACAATTACGGTTTTGTACCGCTAGGGCCGGGGTATAGCCCTGAACAGCTACGGAGCATGTATCTAGGGAGCGAAGTAGATATCCCAACTATCGTTCATGAATTCGGGCATGTCGTGGATAGAAGCCTAAGCATTGAAGACCAGCACCATGAATCGAGGGGGCAAATACCAGCTTGGATTGAATGGGTTGAGAAAACAGGATTGCCCTTGAACGACTTTATACTAGCGTATGGAATCGTCGGGTTTGCTGGCAAGCAAAACGCAAATGAAGAATTCTGGGCAGATCTGTTCATGACGGCGGTGTTGGACTCTATCATCGGTGGACCGCTGATGGTCTATTCCTCTACCCATGGCCGTATCATGAATCTGGTTGGACGAGAGTTTGATGCGTGCAGGGTTCAAGTAGATGGAGAGGTTTGTGAGTACCTCCCAGTAAAATGGGTAGAGCCGGAGAACTATAGAATTGCAAACTATACAGTGCTACCGAAGGATCAGTTTCCAATTCTGCTTAGAAGTTTGCTGAGTGGATAAGGGGGAGAGACACACATGCGCATACGAACTTGGTTCCATGTGGCTACCTGGATAACGATGCTATGTGGCATCACTCACGCGCAAGATCGAGGCGCTGCATCGTCAATCGCTTGGAGCCCGGATGGCGAAACGATCGCCCTTGCCAGTTCAACTGGGCTCTGGCTTTTCGACAACAACTTCAATGAAATCGGCTCAGTGGACATTGAGTCGAATTACCGGTTTCCGACGAGGTTCGTAGAGTGGAATTCTACGGGCGATCTTGTGGCAGTCACCGACATGCACGGCAGGCCAATCCGCGTTGTGGATATTGGCGAGCTGAAGGTCATTACTGAAATAGACGCCGGTTTGCCTTGGAGTCGCACTCGCTGGCATCCCTCAGTAAACCGCATAGTCAGCGGAACTCAATTTGGTCAAACACGAATCTGGGATGCCATAACGGGCGAAGAAGTCTTCCACTTTGACAGCCACGCACTGTATCCAGATGACCGACGGTATCACGAAACGCTGGGGTTATGTTGGTTCAACGACGTTGCGTTAATCATTGTGTCACTACAGCGGATGTTTGTTGTTGACGTTGACGAAGAGTCGATAATGAAGGAATTCGGGCCAGACGCATTTTTTAGCGCGCACGTGGTCTGCAATCCTGAGCGTCAGATATTGTCAGTTCATGGACAACTATATGATCTTGAAACCGCCTTTCATACTTGGAACTTTCTCCAAGGCATTAAACGGGACGACTATGGCCCGCATCCTGAGCCAGTAGCGGTTGAATGGTCACCGGACTCACGCCTCATTGTAGCAAACTTAACGGGCTGCCTCGTTCGTGTTTATGATGGGCGCAGCGGCAAAATCATTGCGGAATTGTCTGGGGGCGCAAGTAACTTGGGCGCGTCACCCTACTATTTTGTGGATTCAATAGCTTGGCGCCCCGATGGCAGCCGGTTTGCGGTCGTCGGCGATATCGAAATTCGTGTATGGGATAGTGAGACATTTGAACTGCTCCAGCGATTTGATGGATTTAGCTTGGACCCTAGTATGATGGCACGAAGGGAGAAGTACATGAAGCACCACAAGATATTGTGTCCGTAGCGGAGACTTGGAAGGAGCGCGTCTTGAAAGGAGATTGAAACAATCGAGGTATGCTTAGCAGGCAACACAGACATCAATTCGACGCGGCTAGTATCGTATGTGACACTCAATAGAAGAGAGGAATCAATCAATGTCAACGAGCTGGACAATCGCGGTCGATTGGGATCGCAACGGAGACTTTAGCGGGAAACACGATGATATCACGCAACGTGTTCTATTAGCCGAGTGGTTTGTGGGGATGCAACGTCCCTACCTGTACAGTCCTGTAGTGAGATGGTGCGGTTCCGTA
>CAZWCV010000014.1:2951-45149 GCA_964632725.1 uncultured Anaerolineaceae bacterium | reverse complement strand
CCATGCCACAGGCGACGAATATCATGTCTGAGCCACGCAGGACTTCAAGCAGGTCTTCCGAGCTTTCTTCCGCAGCTTTGCGCCCGATTTCCGGATTGCCGCCGGCGCCCAGCCCGCGCGTCAGCTTGTCGCCGATACGCACGCGCGTTTTGGCCTTCGACAGCATCAGCGCCTGGTTATCGGTGTTGACCGCGATGAACTCCACGCCGCCCAGACCTTCGTTGATCATGCGGTTGACAGCGTTTCCACCGCCGCCGCCGACGCCAACGACTTTAATCTGCGCGAAATTTTCCCCTGTAATCAAATCATTGACCATGATGACTTCCCTTTTGAATCAGCGCACCAACCCCACGCATTCGGCAAGATACTCAAGTCATTGTACGTGTATTCGAAACTCCCGCAAATCAAATCAGCGGCAATAATGGACATTGATTTAGCCGGGCAATTCTCATTCATCTTGCGGCAGGAAACGGCGCAAAAACTCGTTCATCCGCCGGCCCCAATTGCTGACCGGCAAGCCCATGTTCGCTGACATTTCGGGCTCAGACATCGTGTCCATCTCCAGGCCCAGCCGCAGCAGCCCGACGCTGGTGCTGTAGGCCGGGTTCTTGAGCGTGTCGGCGATGCCGGTGATGCGCTCGGGATGCGCCAGACGGACCGGCAGATTCACGATGCGCGACGCCAGGTCGCGATAGCCCGGCAGCTGTGAACTGCCGCCGGTGATGACGGCGCCCGCTCGCAGCAGGCCAGCGTAACCGGAGCGCTTGATCTCTTTTTCGACCAGCTCGAAAATCTCCTCGAAGCGCGCCTCGATCACCATCGCCAGGTCGCGGCGCGACACCGGCAGAATCTCGCCGCCAAAGGGCTCCACCGGGAAAACTTCGGATTCGTTGACCGCGTTCATATCGGCGTGCCCGCGCTGAATCTTGACTTGCTCGGCCAGGCCGAAGGGCACGCGCATCCAGTAGGTGATGTCCTGCGTGACGTGGTTGCCGCCGACGGGAATGATGGCGGTATGCCAGACGGTGCCGTCAATGAAGATGGCCAGGTCGGTCGTGCCGCCGCCGATGTCGATGACGACGGCGCCCATTTCGCGCTCGTGGTCGGTCAGCACGGCGTCTCCGGCCGCCAAAGGATTGAGAATGAAGCGATCGACCAGGACGCCGGCCGACTCAACCGCGTCCTCCAAATTGGCCAGGCTGGTGGTCGAAGCGGTGATGATATGCGCGTCGACTTCCAGCCGGAAGCAGTGCATGCCGATGGGACTGCGGATGCCGTCCTGACCGTCCAGGGTGTAAGACCTCGGCACGACGTGCAAAATCTCGCGGTTATGCGGGATAGCGATGTTGCGCGCCACGCTCATAGCCTTTTCGAGGTCTTCCGCCTGAACGCTGCGCGAGCCGACGATCGTGGCCAGCCCGCGGCTCGTCAACGACGAAATATGGCTGCCGGCGACGCTGACGAAGGCGCGGTTGATATCGTAGCCGCTCGACTTTTCGGCTTTGCGGATCGACTTGGCGATGGCGGACGACAGCGCGCCCACATCGTTGACCACGCCCTTCTTCATGCCATCGCTCGGCTCAATGCCCAAGCCGACGACATATATATCTTCCGGCCGCACCTCGCCGACAACGGTGCAGATTTTGTGTGTGCCTACGTCAAGTCCAACTACCAGGTCGCCCATGCCTTGCTATAGCCCCCACAACAGTCTGTAAAACGGTGCGTCGGGATTCGCTATATTCAGTTCGGCAACATCAATTGCGCGACTGCTCAGATTTTCCACCAGCACTTTATAGATTTTGATTTTCTCGTTCATCACCGCCGCCGAGTCGGCGCCCATCCATACTTGCCAGCCCAGCTCGTTGGTCCAGCCCAAACCATGCGCGGCGTGAAAGTCCAGATGCTCGCCCTCGGGCAGAATCTCTCGCAGACGCAGCGCGCCCAGAACCACGTCTTTGCCAATGTCGCCCACATTTGGCAGCGCCTGATCACCGCCGTCGTGAACCAAATTCACATGCAGCAGCCCGGGCATTTCGGCGCGGGCCGGCATGGCGCGCCCCTGCACATCTATCCAGGTCTCCTGCCCGCCATCTGACCAGACGACTGCCGGCTGCCGCTCCTGAACCAGCAAGGTGACCAGATTGGGCGGCCAGCCCACTTCTACGGATACATCCGCGACCGAGGCCGCGCGCAGCAGCTTTCGGCGTATTTCCGCCGGGTCCAGCCAGAACAGGTGGTAGTCGGCCAACTCAGAATAAGCGAAGACCTCTTCACGAGTAATGAAATCGTTGCCGCGCACCTGAATTGCTCTCACATAAAAGACGTCACTGGTGAAAAAGACGACAAGCGTTAATCCAAACAGGGCCAAAAGCACAAGGCTGATGATCCGCCAGCGCGACGCCACCGGCCGGCGCTCGCGCCGCGACGCCGATGACAGCTTGGGCGCAGTGCCGGGCGGCGCCCGGTGCAGCACACCAGGAGCGCGGTCAGCTTGTCGCCTGTGCGCTTGGACATGACTTGACACGTAGGGTCGCCCACCGGTAGTTGGATGAAGCCTCCAGCCAATACGTGATTCAGTTTACACGTGGTCAAAATACGGCGCAAACGGCTAAAGGCGCAAATTCAACGCCACGCGCCAAGCATCTGAATTTCCAGCTCGAGGGCGACGCCGAAGCGTTCTTGCACGCCACGGCGCACCACCCCTATGAGCTCAAAATAGTCGCTGGCGCAGGCGTCGGCGCTTTGATTCACGAAGAAGTTGGCGTGTATCGGCGATACCTGCACCGCGCCCAGGCGCGCGCCTTTTAGCCCGGCCGCTTCGATCAGCCGGCCGGCGTAATCCCCGGGCGGATTCTTGAAGATGCTGCCAAGGCTGGCGCCAGGCGGCTGCGTGCGCCGGCGGTATTCATTGTTGTGCTGCATGAGTTGCTCAATGCGGGCGGGGTCGCCTCGCTGCAAGTTTAGCTCGGCGCGCAACACGAAGAAGCGCCGGTCGCGCCGGTGCTTCAGTTGGGAGTGTCGGTAGGCGTATTGCAGCGCCGCCACATCGCACCAGCGCTTCCCGCCCGCCACTTCGTAGACCAGCAGGCGCGTCAAGACGCTGGCGATATCACTGCCGTGGGCGCCGGCGTTGTTTATCGCCGCGCCGCCTATCGTGCCCGGCACGGCAATCGCCCACTCCATGCCCGTGAGGGCGTTTTCCTGGCAATAGCGCGCCAGGCGAATCAGACTGGCGCCGCTGCTAGCTTGCAGCAGGGCTGTATCGCCGGAGTCCTGCAGCTGTATATCAGTCGCGCGGTTGACGATGACCAGCCCGCGAATGCCGGCGTCGGCGATCAGCACATTGGCGCCGCCGCCGATGACAGTGACAGGAATGTCGCGGCGCCAGGCTTCGCCCAGCAAGCTAATCACATCTTCGTAAGCGGGCTGCCTGGCGATGTAAAGATAGTCAGCGGGCCCGCCCAAACGCGCCGCGGTGAAGCGAGCCAGGGATTGGTCGCGCGGCAAACTGTCGAGCGTGGGCAATTCCCGCGAGCGCATTGAACTTACACCGGGCTGTTCAAGTATTTGTCAGCGATGATATTGGCGTCGCCGGCGCTGAAGATTAGCGCGACCGCCGGCGCGCTGACCGAGTGTGTGAGCTGGTCAACCGCAGCGTCGAATGACGGCGCGTAGGCCGTCGGCTGCCGCGACTCCATCTCCGCGACCAGGGCGGCGCTGCTCACCCCGTCGATGGGTGCCTCGCGCGCCGCGTATATCGGCGTGACCAGCACCCGGTCGGCATCCCCGAAAGCGTCGGCGAATTCGGACCAGAATTGTTTGACGCGCGAGTATGTATGCGGCTGCCAGATCGCCCAAATCTGATGCTGCGGATAGCGCAGGCGGGCCGCTTGCAGGTTGACTCTGATCTCGGTGGGATGATGGGCGTAGTCGTCGACAACGACGACGCCATCCCGAACGCCGCGAATTTCGAAGCGCCGCGCAGTAGCGAGGAAGCTGCTAAGAGCGGCAGAGGCTTTTGCGAAGGCGACGCCGCGTTCGTCCGCCGCGACCATCGCAGCCAGCGCGTTGAGCACATTATGCCGGCCCGGTACGCCGAGTACGACTGTGCCCAGCGCGATACGGTCGCAATGTACCGTGAATCGCGTGGAAGAGCCGGAGAAATCCAGCTCGGTCGCGCGCCAGTCGGCGTCCTCGGCATCAATAGCATAGGTGAGCGTGAGCCCGGCAGCGTCACTCCGCCGGCGCATGTCGGCCAGCGCGCGGGCGCCCGGGTTGTCGGCGCAGGCTACCAGCGTACCGTCATTGCCCAGCAGGTCGACGAAGCGACGGAACGCCGCTGTCAGTTCGTCCGCAGTCTCAAAAAAGTCGGGGTGATCGTGCTCGACGTTGGTGACGACAGCCAGCTTCGGGTCGAGGCCGTGAAACATATTGTCGTATTCGTCAGCTTCAATGACGAAGGCATCGCCGCAGCCCAGCGCGGCGTTTTTGCCGGTGTTGCCCATGGCGCCGCCGACGATATAGCTTGGGCTTACCCCGGCAGTCTCCAGGATATGAATGATCATGGACGTGGTGGTCGTCTTGCCGTGGGCGCCCGCTACGGCGATGGTGTCGTAGCCGCGCAGGAGGCTGCGCATGAAGGCTCGGCGGCGGTACACGGGAATGCCCAGACTCTCGGCCGCAGCTACCTCGATATGATCGTCGGCGACGGCTGACGTGGCCAGCACCAGGTCGGCGCCCCGCACATTCTCCGCGCAATGCCCGAGAGCGACCTGCGCGCCATCGGCGACCAGCCGGTGGCTGATGTCGCTGGACTGCATATCGGAGCCGCTGACCGCGCAGCCGCGCTCCAGCAGTATGCGGGCGATGGCCGACAGTCCGGCGCCGCCGATGCCGATGATGTGAACGCGAGTGCCGGGCAGCAGCTTGATCATGCTATCGTTTTTCCTTCCCGAGCGATGTCGCCAGCGCCAGCATGTCAGCCGCGGCCGATTTCGCGCAGCAACGCCGCCAGTCGCCGCGCGCCATCCGGGTTCGCCAGGGCCTTCGATTTGGCGCGCATTTCGTCCAGGCGCGCCTCATCCAGGATCAAGGCAACCAGCGTATCGTAGAGTTTTTCAGCCAGATCTTCGTCATTGAGCCGGACCGCCGCGCCGCGCTCAGCCAGGTAGTCGGCATTCACTTTCTGGTAGCGCCAGGCGTAGGGATAGGGCGCTAGGATAGCCGGCAGCCCAAAGAGCGGCAATTCGGCCAGCGTGCTGGCGCCGGCCCGGCACAGCGCCAGGTCGGCCGCGGCGAAAGCCAAGGCCATCTCCGCGTGCAGGTAGGCGAAGGGAAAATAGCGCGGGTGTCCCGCCAGCGCGCCGAGTTGCCGCTGCGAGCGTTGCCAATCCAGTACGCCGGTGATGTGAATCACCTGTATCCCGCTATCCAGCAGGCGCGGCAAGTTTTCTTCGAGGGCGATGTTGATATTGCGGGCGCCGCGACTGCCGCCGAAAGCAAGCAAGGTTTTGCGGTCGGGGTCCAGCCCAAAATGCTCAAGCGCGCGCGCCTTGTCAGCGGCTAGCCGGCTGCCCAGCAAGGGATAGCCCGTGACCACAGTTTTGCCTCGCGGAAAGAAGCGCGAAGATGCATCCACCGTAATGGCGACTTTCCGGGCCAAAGGCTGCAGCGCCCTGATCGTCAGCCCGGGCTCGATATCCGGCAGATAGATGACCGTGGGAATGCGCAGCAGGCGGGCGCTTAACGCTACCGGCAGGTTGGCCCAGCCGCCGGTTAGCAGAATGACCTGCGGGCAAATCCGCAACAGATGGAATAGCGCTTGTATGGCGCCCAACTTCAGCTTCGCCAGGCTGATTAGAATACGAACCGGGTTGACGCCATGCACGGGACCCGCCAGCACCTCGTGGTAGCCGTCAAAAGCCACGGCGGATTCAGCCACCAGCATACGCTCCATGCCGCCGAGAGCGCCGATGAAATACAGACTGGGCGCCTCTTCATTTGACTGGAGCAGCGCCTGCGCGGTCGCCAGCGCCGGATAAACGTGACCGCCTGTGCCTCCAGCTCCGATCAATATTCGCAATATCGCTTCTCCGTTCCGAGGTAGGTTTCGGTCGCGTGGCCACGCGATGGACGCTGAGCATCAATCCAACGCCGATCATGATTACCATCAGCGAAGAGCCGCCAAAGCTGATGAAGGGCAGGGGTACGCCCGTAGAGGGAATTACGCCGGTCATTACCGCGATATTCAGCAGCGCCTGAATGATCACCCAGGAGGTGAAACCGACGCAAAGCAGGGAGCCGAAGTTATCTTTCGCGATCCGCGCCATCTGGAAGCCGCGGATGGCAAAGGCGATATACAGGGCGATAACCACCGCCGCGCCCAATACGCCAAGCTCCTCGCCGACGATAGCGAAGATACTGTCGGTATGCGGCGCCGGCAGCGCGCCAAATTTCTGCTGCGACTGGCCCACGCCCACCCCAAGCCAGCCCCCGCGCACGAATGCGGTGATGGCCTGCAGGGTATGATAATCGGTCAAGGTGATGTCGCTGAGGCCGGCCAGAAAATTGGCGATGCGTTCCTGGGCGTAAGGCCAATTGCTCACGACGATTATGCCCACCGCTGTAGAAATGCCGCCGACCGCCAGCATGTGCAGCAAATTGGCGCCGGCGACGAAAAACATGACGCCGGCCGTAAGCGCCACGATGCCGGCCGAACTGAGGTCCGGCTGGATGACAATCAAGCCCGAAATCACGCCAACGACCGCCAGGAAGGGCAGCAATCCGAAAACGAAGCTGTCGACGCGGGCTTGTTTCGAGCCCAGCCAGGCGGCCATGTACAGCACCACTGTAAACTCCGCCAGCTCGCCCGGCTGCAAGCGGCCGCCGGAAAAGGAGCGCCGCGCGCCGAACTTCAATTCGCCGTACATTCGCACCAGCACCAGTGCAATTATGGTTACGAGCAGCATCCAGATGGCGAATCGTTTCCAGAAGCGATAATCGAGCGTGGCAAAGAAAAATAGCGCGATGGTTGACAAAATGACGTTGCGCAGATGCTCCTCGACGAAGAAGCCGGACGCCGTACCGTAGGTCTGGTTGCTCCAGTCCCAGGTGGCGCTGAAAACCATTAGCCCGCCAATAATGACCAGCAGCAGCACAATCGCCAGCATGGGTTTGTCAAAGGTCGATATGAAGCGGATGCGCTGGTGCTTGACGCGGCGAACGCTGTCGTCGTTGGTGATGGTCAGCCCGGGCCCGCGCCGTATCTGGCGGCGGATGCGACGTTGTCTGTTGTCGTAGATAGCTTGTTCAGTCATTGCGGTCTCTAGCCGGCGTCTGCGATAACAGCTTCATTATAGTTCAGATACCAATTGGCGAAAGTGAAGCCCGCGCGCGGCAAAATCTTCGTAGGCGTCGTAGCTGGTTCCGCCGGGCGACAGCAGCACGACATCGCCCGCCTGCGCGACTTCGGCGGCGCGCGCCACCGCCTCGTCGAGGGACTGAACGCGAGAGAGTTGGTCGTCGCGCGCGCGCATCTTGCCCATTAGTTTCATGACCTTTGACGCCACTTGTTTGCCGCCGTCCCGGCCGAAGACGATGATATGCCGCGCTTTTCGCAATGCGTAGTGGATCGCCGCCTCCCAGGGCAGGTCCTTGTCCGCTCCGCCAATCAGCAGCACCAGCGGCTCCTCGTAACTGGACAAGGCCGCCAGCAAACGTTCCGGCGCGGTTGCGATGCTGTCATTGACCCAGGTTACGCCGTCAACTTCACGCACTGTTTCCAGGCGGTGCTCAACCGGCTGAAAGCCGCGTATGGCCGAATTCATTACTTCGGGCGTGACGCCGGGGCGGTCAATTGCGAGGCCCATGCCGCCGGTGATCGCGCAGGCGGCCAGAACATTCAGCACATTGTGATCGCCGCGCAGGGGGATGTCTTCGCGCTCGCAGACCACATGCGGGCCCATGTCAAAGCTTGCTGAGCCGGCCACCAGCAGTCGACTGCCCAGCATGAACGCGCCGTCCGGCGCCATGTCGTATTGGCTGAAGGCCAGCTGCTCGCCCACGACAATTTGCTCGAGCGCCTTGCTGACCGGGCAGTCCCAGCCCAGGACCGCCACATCGGTCGCGCGCTGATAGCGCAAGATATTGGCTTTGGCGGATACGTAATGCTCAAATTCGCCATGCCGATCGAGATGGTTCGGCGTCAGGTTGAGGACGGCGGCGACTTGCGGGCTGGACGACATCAACTCCAACTGGAAGCTGGACAACTCCATGACGACGATGTCGCCGGCCTTTATTTTGGGCAGGTCTTCTATTAGAGGATTGCCGATATTGCCGCCGCGCCAGACCTTGTATCCGGCTGCGGCCACGACATCCGCCACCAGCGCTGTGGTCGTGGTTTTGCCGGCGCTGCCCGTGACGCCAATGACCGGGGCCGGGCAGCGCTCCAGAAATAGCTGGGCATCGTTGGTGAAGGGTATGCCGCGGTCGCGCGCCTCCTGCAGGATGGGCAGGTCCAGCGGGACGCCTCCGGACACGCAAATGCAGTGCGCGCCGATCAAGACCTCGTCCGGGTGCCCGCCCAGGTAAAAGCGCGCGCCCGGATAATCGCGGCGGCGCAGCGCCAGGTCTTTGGCTCCGCGGCTGTCTGTGACGATTGCTTCCGCGCCAACACTGGGCAGCCAGCGAGCAAGGGCCTTCCCCTGGCGTCCGAAGCCAAAAACGACTACCCGCTTGCCGGCCAAAGGGTCGCGTTGCGCCATGACTATCTCGGCTCTCAGAATGCTAAGTATTGGACAGAGCATTCATATTATAGTGCATCGGCCAACTGCGACATTTCCCGCCAGTGATAATTGTGGATGTATTGCTCGCCAGTTTCGCGATGTCAGAATTCGCTGCGGTAGTTTACAGGAGCGCCAGCGCGACCCCGACAAAGGCGCTGAGGATGCCGATCAGCCAGAATCGCTGCACGATCTGCGTTTCGCTCCAGCCGCCCAGTTCAAAATGATGATGAATTGGCGTGCGGCGGAAGGGCCGTATATCGACGCCGTAGAAGCGCCGGCTCAATTTGGCCGAGGCCACTTGCAAGATCACGCTGAGGATTTCCATCACCGGCACAATGGCAATGACGGGCAGCAGCAGCCAGTGACCCGTCATGACAGCCACCGTTCCCAAAGTCGCGCCCAAGGCCAGGGAGCCGGTATCGCCCATGAACAGCTGCGCCGGGTGCGCGTTATACCACAGGAAAGAGAAGCAGGCGCCGACGATGACGAAGCACAACTCCACCATAAAGATCTGATTCTGCAAAAAGGCGATCACGCCATAGGCGCCAAAGGCGCTGGCCGTGATGATGCCCGCCAGACCGTCCAGGCCGTCGGTGAAGTTGGTGGCGTTGGATGAAGCGACGATGATGAAGGTGCTGATGCACACGAAGAGCGCTGGATGCAGCGGAATCGCAACCTGAATCAGCGGCAGCGTCATTGAATTGGCGAATGAGAATTCAAAATAGGAGATCACGGTGGAAGCGACCAGCGCCAGCAGAATCTGCGCGGCGAACTTCATCGTGCCGGACAGGCCTTCGCCAACATTGCCCCGTGATGTCTGAATGCCTTCCCAGTCGTCGATAATGCCCAAAAGGGCAAAGCCGATCAGCACAAACAGGGGCAGCAAGATGCTGCGGCCCGAGCCTTCTTCGACGATGCGCGATATATTGAGCGCCAGGGTGATGGCCATAGTCGGCAGGATGATCATGATGCCGCCCATCGTAGGCGTGCCGACCTTCTGCACGTGATGGCTGTCCATTAGCTCGGCGCGGATCTGTTTGCCGAGCTTCAGGCGCTGCAAAATCGCTACAAATGGGCCGCCCCAGATGACGCCAAGCAGAAACGTTGCCCCGCCGACGCTTAACGCCAGCGGTAATTGACCATCCATAAGTTCGCTTAGGCTAGCTTTCGTTTGCGCTGAATTCCGCCTCAGCCGCTTCCAGACGACGTCTGACATTATCATCCGGTATTTCCAGCAAAATAACAAGGCGCTCGGCCACGCGCCTGAATAACGGCGCCGCGATCTGGTAGCCATAATCGCCGTCCGGGCGGTCCAGCTTTACCATGACCACAGCTTGCGGGTCGTCAGCCGGCAGGAAGCCAATGAAGGACAGAATCTTGGCGTTGCGGCCCTCTTCGAAAGCGACCGCCGTGGAAATCTTGGCTGTGCCGGGCTTGCCGGCGATAGTGTAGCCGGGCAGTTTCGCTTCCGGCGCGCCCTCTTCAACGACGTGGATGAGCATGTCTTTTACAGTTTCGGCGGTTTCAGCCGAGATGACGCGGCGAATCGTCGTAGGGCGGGCGTCTTCGGCGCCTTCTTCATTGATGACCCGCCGCACAATGCGCGGCTGCCGCATGATGCCGTCGTTGGCGATAGCGGAAAAGGCGGTGATCATTTGCATCGGCGTGACTTTGACGCTCTGTCCGTGGCTGTTCAGCCCCAGGAAACTCTCGTTCCAGTCGGTGTCGCCGGGGATCCTAAGCTCTCCGCGCTCCTCGGCGAACAAGCCGACGCCGGTCGCCTGCCCCAAGCCAAAGGCGCGCATCATGCTGTAGAAGTTTTCCGTGCCCAGCTCCAGGGCGATGGTCGCCGCCCCAATGTCCAGCGAGTTGACCAGAATCGATCTGACATCGGTAGTTCCGTGAGAGTGAAAATGCGGATTCCATATATCCCGGCCGCCAACCTCAAGGTAACCCTTGTCGTTGTAGGTCCAGAATTCGGAGATGACGCTCTTGTCGAGCGCGCTGGCAACGGTCAGCACTTGCATGAGCGAGCCGGGTTCGTAAGTTTCGTTGATCGACGGGTTGACGCGCAGGTTTGGATCGGCGATGTCAAGAAAACTGTTGGGGTTTATTGACGGGTGGTTAGCCAGGGCAAGCACATCGCCGTTGCGCGGATCCATGACGATGACGGCGCCGCGGAACGCGCTGTATTCCTCCACCGCTGTTTTCAGCTCGGTCTCCACCCAGAATTGCACATCGCGGTCGAGCGTCAGGACGATATCCTGGCCGCGCTGCTCAGCCGGCCGGTCTTGCGGCAGGTCAAAAGGAACATTGCTGACCGAGAGGTCCAATACGCGGCCTGAGAGCGTATCGTTGTAAGCGCCCTCAACGCCGAGCGCGCCTCGCAGCCCGTCGTCAACCACGATGCCGATCACGTGCGCCGCCAGTTCGCCCTGCGGATAGAAGCGTTTGGGTATCTCTTCCAGGCCGAGCGCAATATTGTCCAGCGCGGCGACGGCTTGTCCTTGCTCGGCCGAAATCGGGCCGGCCACAAACTCCCAGACCCGGTCGCTGGTGATCTTGCGATACAGTTCAAATTCGTCGACATCGAGGATCGCCGCCAGCTCTTTCATCAAGGTCTCGCTGTCCGAAACGAGCGCCGGGCTGACGCCGAGGCGGTATTGCACCAGGTTGAAAGCCAGCGGTTCGCCGTCGCGGTCATAGATGCGTCCGCGCTCGGCCGGGATGCGCAGCGTGGTATTGGTGATGGAGTTGCCGATCTTTTCCAGCTCCTGCCTAACCGAGCGCGGGAAGAACTGAAAATTGGCCAGGTTGACAATCAGATAGGCCGCCATCAAGATCAGGAAGAGCGCCACGAAGGGCAATCGGGCTTGAATGGTTGCTTGCTGAGAAGACATCCCTTGCATGGCGAGATTCTCGTCAAGCCCCGAAGGACTGAAATTGATCGCGCAGCAGAGTCAGTTGCTGCTCCAGCCAGCCGCCGAATGTTTCATCGTAAACGGGCGGCGACGCTTCCCCCGCCGCGACCTCATCCGTGAGTAGGGCTATCCGATCCCGATTCGGGTTGTATCCGTCAATAAAGATGTAATCTATGTCGGCATTGGTTGCCGGACGAAAGCCAATTGCTTCAGCCCGCGCGAATAATCGCGGCACGGTGCGGAGACCGGCGATCTCGCCAATCAGCGCTTCGTTCTGCCGCTTGAGCTCGTCTCTCTGTCTGATCAGCTCTTCAATTTGCCGGTTGGTAATCGCGAATGAGGCGACCTGGGACAAATACAGGCTGCCGAGAATAAACAAAATCGCGACGCCCAGAATCGCCAGGGCGGTCGCCTGGTTGCGCGTACGAAAGCGCTTGCGGCTGAATGTATGTTTTATCCACGCCCGAGACATGTGGTCTTACGGTCCATCCTTCCGGAAAATTGACAGCCGACGCCTGGCGCGAAGCCGCCCAGACTTCAATGTATCAAAATTGGTATTCCGCGCAACTCAAGTTTAAGGCGCTTGCAATCTTTCGACGACGCGCAGCTTGGCGCTGCGGCTTCGTGGATTGGCGCTCACTTCGACTGGATCGGGGCTGACCGGCTTGCGGTTGACCAGTCTGACGCGCGCGCGCCGCTCCTCAATTGACGCCATGCCCGGCGGGGACGCGACGCTGGTTGAAAGCCGCTTGAACGCCTGCTTGACCAGCCGGTCTTCAAGGCTGTGAAATGTGATTATCGCCAGGCGGCCGCCGGGGCGCAGCAGCTCGACGGCGACTGGAATCGCTAGCTCCAGCGCGTCAAGTTCCCGGTTGACGGCGATGCGCAGCGCTTGAAATACTTTGGTCGCCGGGTGAAGTTTGGATTTGCGTTTGGCGGCAGCGGGCAGAGCGTCGGCGACCAGATCGGCCAGCATGCGCGTCGATTCGATGGGTCGCCGCCGCGCGATTTCGCGAGCGATGCGGCGCGAGTAACGTTCGTCGCCGTAGCGGAAGAAAAGATCCGCCAGGTCGTCAGCGGCGAGGCTATTCACCATGTCGCCGGCGGTTTCTGTTCGCTTGTCCCGGTCAAAGCGCATATCCAGCGGGGCGTCGAATCGAAACGAGAATCCCCGCGCCGGGTCGTCGAGTTGATTGGACGACAAGCCCAGGTCGAGCAAGATGGCGTCGGCGGCTTCCCAGCCCAAGCTGCCGGCCGCGTCCCGCATGTCAACGTAACTGCCGTGGAAGAAGCAGGCGCGATCGCCATAGACGGCGAGCCGTTGCCTGGCTGTCTTGATGGCGCCGGCGTCACGGTCGCACGCCAGCACGGAGTCGATGCCGGCTTCCAGCAAGGCGAGGCTATGCCCGCCGCCGCCGACAGTGCCGTCGATCAAGCGCGAGACGGCAGGCGCTTCAGCCTGCAGCGCGGCGACGACTTCGTTCACGAGAATGGGAATGTGTTGGCTCATTAGCTGGCAGTTCCCGTAGTCATTGGGCTGGGCGCGCACGATGCGGCCGCCGGTATCGTCAGCCTCAAAAGGACCTTACGCTTTGGTTCACCCGGCCGCGCGATCATGCTAAAATGGTTGAGATTTAACCCGTCCATGCCTAGTCTACCAGCGCTTATGCACTACGAGAAACCGCCTCATATTGAGACGATACTGAAGAACCTGCCCGCCAAGCCGGGCGTTTACCTGCTCAAAAATGGCCGCGGCAAGATTATCTACGTCGGCAAAGCCAAACGCCTGCGCAATCGCGTGCGCAGCTATTTCACCACGCAAGCCGACGGCAATAGCAAGACCCTGCGCATGCGCGACGAAGTTGAAGACATCGACTTCTTCATCACGGAGAACGAAGTCAAGGCGTTGATTTTGGAAGAGACGCTGATCAAGAAGCACAAACCGCGTTTCAATATTGAGTTGAAAGATGACAAGCGTTACCCCTATATTCGCGTGGGTTGGGCCGAAGCCTTCCCCAAAGTCGAAACGACCCGCCGCATCGTCAACGACGGCTCGCGCTATTTCGGCCCCTATTCGGCTATGTGGGTGGTGCAGAAGACGCTAAGCGACTTGCGCCGAGCCTTTCCCTATCTCACCTGCGACCGCGAGATCAACGGCCAGGATGACCGCGCTTGCCTGTTTCACGATATCAAGCTTTGCAACGCGCCTTGCATCGGCGCGGTGACTCGCGACGAGTATCGCTTCATGATTCAAGAATTGATGGACGTGCTAAGCGGGCGCGCCAACGATGTGCAGCGGCGACTGATCTGTGAGATGAACAGCGCGGCCGAAAACCTTAAATTTGAGAAAGCGGCCGGCATCCGCGACCAACTCAAAGCTATCGACTTCATCACCAACAAACACAAGGCCGTGGGCAAAAGCATGACCGACCACGATGTGATCGCATTGGCTCGGGACGACCGCGACGCCACCGTGCAGATCATGTTCATTCGCAATGGCAAGCTCATCGGCAGCGATTCACGTACGATGGACAACACCGAAGGCGAGAGCGACGGCGTGGTGCTGGAGCAATTCATCAGTCAGTTCTACGCCAATTCGGCCAATATCCCGCGCGAGTTGATCCTGCCCAACGAAGTCGAAGAAGCGCGCATACTGGAGCGCTGGCTGAGCGACAAACGAGCCGGCTCCCGTGTGACCATTCATGTGCCCCAGCGCGGAGACAAACGCAAGCTTATCGGCCTGGCGCAAGAAAACGCCCTGGAAAGCCTGCAGATGATGCGCGCGCAATACGAAGCCGATACCACCAAACATGAAATGGCCATGGCGGAATTGCAAGCGGAGCTGGGGCTGCCGCGCATCCCCAACCGGATAGAGTGCTTCGATATCAGCACCACGCAAGGTACAGCGATTGTGGCCAGCCGAGTCGTCTTTCTGCGAGGCGCGCCGCGCAAGAGCGAATACCGCCGCTTCAATATCCGCAGCGTTTCGCATGATGGCTCCGATGACTATTTGTCCATGAGCGAAGCGCTGACCCGCCGATTCATGCGCTGGAAGCATGCCGTGGAGCGGGAGACGGAACGGACGCCCGATGGCGTGGAGAAAGACGAGACCTGGCGGCTGCTGCCCGACCTGCTGCTGATCGACGGCGGCAAAGGTCAACTGAATACAGCCAAAGCCGTGCTGGACGAATTTGGCCTGGCCGAGCGGGTGCCGCTGGCGTCACTGGCCAAGCGCATTGAGGAGATCTTCCTGCCCGACAAGTCGGATTCTGTCTTGTTGCCGCGCCGCAGCGAGGCGCTCTATCTGGTGCAGCGCGCGCGCGATGAAGCGCACCGCTTCGCTATCACCAGCCACCGCAAACAGCGTCAAAAGAAAGGCATGGCCAGCCGATTGGAGACGATACCAGGCGTCGGCCCGAAACGGCGCAAGGTCTTGCTCAAACACTTTGAGAATTCCATCGACGCCATTCGCGGCGCCAGCGTGGCCGAGCTGTCCGCGGTGAACGGCATCAGCAAAGAGGTGGCGCTAAATATCAAGAGTCACCTGGATTGAGCGTGTTTAGCACCCGCGCCAGTACAGTTTCCGTTTTCGTCAGCGAAAATAGCTTCAAGCTGTGCGATCAGCGGGCCGATGTCGTCCTGTACAACATTCCATAGTATGTCCAGATTTATGTCGAAACAAGCGTGTGCAAGCCAGTTGCGCATCGCCTTCATGCTTGACCAGGGCAGGTCTGGGTACTTTGCGCGACACTCCGATGACACGGAGCCAGTAGCTTCTCCCAGTATTTCAAGCAACCGCGCCAGGATTAGCTGGAGACCTTCGTCTTGACCAAGGGAAGCGCGTGTGTCCCTGCGCAAATCGCTGAGCCTTTTGAGCGGCTTCAAGCGCATGGCTCAGTCGTATGCGGTCATTCTCCGGGCTGGACTTCAAATATCGGTCTGGCCTCCCGACACACGGACTCTCGGAAAAAACGACTCAAGTCTTCTGAGGTGCGTAAGTCCACTTCTCGCCCGATTATACGGCTCAGATCGACCATGTGTTGGAAGAATTCCAAGCCAACTCGCGCGCCAGCTTTGTATTCGACCAGCAAGTCGATGTCACTGCCAGACTGCATTTTGCTATGGAGTGCCGAACCAAAGACTGACAAGCGTCGAATCGGCTGACTCTCGCAATACTTGCGAATCTCGTCTACGGGCAGCGCAAGCGTAGTTTCGTCACTCAACGCAATGGCCTCTTACTTGTATCATTGCCATAATAGCGCAGTTTGCGCCTAGATCCGCAGCTGATGCACGTGGCGGATGAAATCCTGCTCGCGCAGTATCTCCATCAGCGCTTCCGGCAGCGGCTCGTCGAAGTTGAGCACGGTCAGCGTATTGCCGCCGGGCTCGGCGCGGCCGGTATGCCAGCTGGCGATATTGATGCCGTTCTCCGCCATTAAGCTGCCGACTTGCCCGATCACGCCCGGGCGGTCGTAGCTGCCCATAATCAATAGATGGCCGCGCGGCTCAAAGTGAACGCGATAATCGTTGATCTGCAAGATGTAAGGCTTCTGCCGGTCAAGCAGGGCGCCGGCGATGCTGATTTCTTCGCCGTCATCCAGTGTCGTCTGGCAAGTGATGACATTGCTGTACTCGCTGATCTTGATGCCCTTGGCTTGCGTGATTTGCCAGCCGCGCTCGGCGGCCAGCACCGGCGCGTTCACGTAACTGACGTGGTCGCCCAGGACCGGTTCGAGCAGGCCCTTGAGGATGCCGACGGTCATTGGTTTGATCAGGCCGTTCATATCATCGCCAATAATCTCGATGGCGATGCGGCGGATTGAGCTGCGCGAAAGGATATGCTGCAGCGCGCCGATGCTCTCGGCCAGCCGCATGTAGGGGCGAATCTCGGCGAATTTCACGCCGGGCAGCAGCGGCATATTCACCACGTTGCGGTAGTCGCGATCCTCCAGGGCGTCGATGACTTGCTGTACGATCTGCAGCGAGAGATCTTGCCGCGCTTCGACCGTGTTGTCGCCGATATGCGGGGTGTGGATGACGCGGTCCAGTCCGATCAGCGGGCTGTTGAAGGGCGGCTCTTCGTTCCATACATCGACCGCCACGCCGCCCAGGCGTCCGTCCTTCAGCGCCTCCGCCAGCAGCGACTCTTTGACGACGCCGCCATGAGAAGTGTTGATAAAGCAGGCGCCCGGCTTCATCAGACGCAAGCTGTCCGCGTCCAGGAAGTCGACCGTCTCTTTGGTCGCGGGCACGTGCATGCTGACGTAATCGGAGTCGGCCAGCAGCTCCGTCAGGCTCGCCAGCGTGATGCGGCGGTCGCTGATCTGTTCTTCACGGATGTAAGGATCGTAAGCCAGCACGTTCATGCCCAGCGCCAGGCATAGCCGGGCGACGCGGTGGCCCACCCGCCCGAGGCCGACGACGCCGATGGTCTTTCCGTGCAGTTGAATGCCGACTTGCTGCTGCCGGTCGAAGAGCCACCAGCCTTCGCGCAGGCTTTCGTGCACCGCCGGCAGATTGCGATTGAGCGCCAGCATCAGGGTCAAGGTATGCTCGGCGGCGGCGATGGCGCTGACGCCGGGCGCATTCATCACCAGGATACCGCGCTCGGTGGCGTAGTCGATGTCTATGCCGGTCAAGCCGGCCGACATGCGCGCGATCAAGCGCAAGTTGCGGGCATGATCCAGTAAGGGCGCGTCCAGCTTGAAGTCGGAACGCGTGATGATGGCTGTGGCTTCGGGCAGGGCGGCGCGCACATTGGATGTTTTGGGCGGCACGCAACTGACCTGGAAGCCGTCGCCGCTTTCGAGCAGGGCGACGCTCTCGGGCGTCAGATCGGTGGCGACTATGATATGCTGCCGGCTCACACGAACAGCCCCTTCGCTTCGATCTCGTTCACGACGGCAAACAGATCGGGAAAAACCTGGTCATTGATGTCGGCAAATTCTTCCAGCGTCGAATGCGACAGGTCGGGCACGGTGAAGCAGGTCATGCCGGCCGCTAGCGCCGCCTTTGTTCCGGCGCGGCTGTCTTCCAGGGCCAGGCAGCGCTGCGGCGCCAGGCCCAATTGCTGCGCCGCGTGCAGGTAAATGTCCGGCGCTGGCTTGCCCCGCGCCATGAATTGCGCCGAATAGCGATTGGGAATCAGCTCCGCCCAGTCCATCAGGCGCACAAAGTGTTCGATAACGATCTGCGACGAGCTGGACGCGATGGCCCGTGGGATATCGCGCTTTGCGGCGTAGCGCACGATCTCATCGGCGCCGGGGCGCGCCTTGATGCGTTCCGGCGGTAACGCCAGCAGACGCTCGGTAATGGCTGATTCGATAGCCGCGGCGGAATCGCCCAGTCTCGGATAATGCTGCTGCAAGATGGCGGCGAACTCATCCACGCGCATGCCGATGCCTATGTTGCGCACCTCATCGCTGTAGGTATAGCCGTGCGACTCTATCAAGTCCACTTCAACTTCATGCCAGACTGGCTCGGAATCGACCAACAGGCCGTCCATGTCAAATATGAGCGCGGAGAATGTCATGCTAGCTGATATCCTCAAAGTCTTGAATAAAGCTGTCTCGCAGCGAGTCAATGCGAAATGTCGCGCTTCGCCCGTCGAGCGCGGCCCGGATCCCCTTGCGGAATGTGACCTCGTGGCGGGTGTTTCGTACCATGTCCCAGCCCCGGCGGCCGGCCGCCAGCGGAAGAACGGGCGCCAGCGACTCGCAATGAACAAAGACATCCGCGCCGTCCAGCAGAGCCTCGCGCGCCACGACTCCGCCATAACCGATGAAGAGGTCGACCGCGTCTTGCGCCGCCAAATCCGACGCGCCGTCGCCAATCATCAACCGACGGCCGGGTAAATCGCCCGCCAGCTCGCTGATAATCCGAGACTTGCCGTGAGACACCGTCAAAGGACCGGCGCCGTAGTCGAGGTAGGTCTTGGCTTGCTGCGCTTCCGGCTCGTGATAATCCCACCAGCGCCCCGAAAGCTCGTTGTATTCCAGCTCCACCGCGCGAATCCGCTCCGGGTCGACGCCCAGCCGCCGCCCAAATCCCATCACGGCGTCGATCAAGCCGCCGCTGATTATGAATACCTGCTTGTCGAGATATCGCAGCGCGGCGATGACCTCAAGCGCGTCTTCGACTACCGTTTCCCAGTAGCGCTCCTCAACGGCTTTGAGTTGCGCCCGGGTCGGCTTGATGGCCTTCAGCCTTTTGCCATAAACGTCGGCGAGGTCGAGTTCACCGTCCATCGCCTTGTTGGTCAGCAAACCGACGCGCCCGGCTTTGCCCTTTGCGCGCGCCAATTCGTCGATGCCCTCTATCGCCGACAGTGTGCTGTCGCAATCAAAGAAGACGAGATCAAATGCCGACCAGCGTGCGCCGCGCATAGACTCTCCCGCGGAAAATTCATGAGCGCGCTCATTATAGGCGCTCAGCGGCAAAAGTGTACGGTGGTCTCTGTCGCGGGTCTGTCCCTGCGAATCTTCACCACCGATTATGCCGATTCTGAATTGTGTATATCTCTGCACTCTCTCCTCTGATATACATCCTCACAACGAATACTGTAGGCGTTTCGCTGAAACGCCCGCTAGAAGACGGCCTTTGTTGCGACGGGCGGCTCGGCGACCCGCCCCTATGGCTCGCGAATTGGATCGTACAGATTTTTGACCGACCCAAGTCCCTGGTTGCGAGCGACTGTGGTCGAATTCATTATGATTTCGCTCGCCGCGGGCAGCCGCTTGAATGCCGCGCGTCGCTCCTCTATAATCGAATCGCTGTTTGATTGACCCGCAATATTTAGGCCGCAAGGGAGCCGCATCTTGGCGCGAAAGCCCGCTGATCAATCGGTTGACCGCGAAGACATTCTGTGGGCCGCCGCGGAAGTGCTGCATCGCAACGGCTATGAAGGGACGACGATGAAAGACATCGCCGCCCAGGTAAACCTGACCGCGGCCAGCCTCTATCATCACTTCAAAAACAAGGATTTTCTGCTGCTCAGCGTTCTGGAAGTCGGCCTGGACCTCACCATCGACAAGCTGGAAGTCATCGAATCGTCGGACTTGACCGGCGCCGACAAGCTGAGCGAGATGATACGCTCGCACGTGGTCAGCGTGACCGGCAATGTGGCGGTGGGCGCGGCGATGGTCTTCGAGATTCGCGCCTTGCTCAACGCCAATATCAGCGACAAGAACGGCGACAGCGCCTTCAACGACGAGTTTGCGGCGCGGCGCAAGCGCTTCTTCGCACGGCGCGATTATTTCGAGAGCTTGTTTCGCGATACGGTCGAAGCGGGCATGGCCGCCGGCGAATTTCGTCAGGTGGACGCGGCCATCGTGACCAAGGCGATGCTGGGCGCGCATAACTGGGTGGGCGTGTGGTTCCGCGAGGGCGGGCGCTTGTCCGGTGAAAAGGTGGCGGATGTGATGGTGGATACCTGGCTGGCGGCGTTGAAGGTTTGAAGCTAGGGGATATCAATGGAAAAAAGGCAACTCACTCCGGATTTCCCAACCTACGTTATCGCGCGAGCTTTCTTGAAAGCTGTCGACGGTGTCTCTTATGGGCGATTCAAGGCGATGGAAAAAGAAATCCAAGAGCATATTCGTAGTCCAAAGGATCCCGCCGACTGGAAGGAACCCGACGAATGGATACCGAAAAGACTGATGGGACCAAGCCAAGACCTAGCGTTGGAAATATGGCGTAAGTCCCGGCGTTTGGTCAATCCACGCCATACGTTTGGCCCCTTCAATCTTTGCAAGATTCACCGGCTGTTTTCTATGCAAGGCGACGCATTGACTGTTACTGAGCGCGGCCGGAAGTTTGTCAACCGAGACGAAGCGCTCTTGGCAGTAATTGATGACTACGACGGCTTGCTGCTCGTGCTTGCCGAAGTCGCTGCGGTGGGACCCGCGCGACGCCGCGACTTTGAAGCACGTTATGCCGAGTTCTGTCGGTCGTCCACCACATACGCGGCCGATTCTTCGATATCCTCCAGCCTCATTTATCGGCTCAACAATCTTGTACAACGCAGGCTTATCGACAAGAGCGGCCATTCGTACCAAGTGACCCACATGGGACTCGAGTATCTTGGCCGCAATGGCGGGGGAGACACGGCAAATCCCGCAATTGCGCGACTAGCTAGCGCCAACAATGCAAATACGCGTCAACAGCTGGCGGACTTTCTAAGTTCAATGGATCCCTTTAAGTTTGAACACCTAATCAAGCTCTTGTTGGAGAAGATGAATTTCGAAAATGTAGACGTAACTTCGCCGGTAAATGATAAGGGCGTGGACGTCGTTGGCGAGATTGAACTGGGCATCAGTCGCGTTCGCGAAGTCATACAGGTCAAACGTACCAGGGGCAGCGTCGGACGTCCAATCCTCGATCTCTTGCGAGGAACTTTACATCGATTTGACGCCGTGCGCGGGACGATTATCACAACAGGTAAGTTCTCCAAAGGGGCGAATGACGCAGCCTTCGAGAAAGGCGCCGCGCCAATTACGCTAATTGACGGAGAAAGGCTATTGGACTTGCTAATCGAACATGACATCGGAATTCGCAGGCGCGAAATAAGAATACTCCAATTCGACGAAGAGAGCTTACGTGCGTTCAGGGCCGAAGAGGTATTGGAAGAAGCCTCGTTGGAATTACCGAAGAACGATTAAGGACACGACATGCAAAACATCCTCATCACAGGCGCGAACCGCGGCATCGGCCTGGCGCTGGTCGAACAATACCTGGCGGCCGGCAGCAGCCGGGTCTACGCCACCTGCCGGGAGCCGGACGCCGCCGCAGCGCTCCACGCCTTGGCGGATGCCAACCCCGAGAACTTGCGTATCCTGCAGCTGGACGTGGACGACGAGGCTTCCATCCAGCGCGCGGTTAGCTTGGTCAGCGCGGAAATCGGCGGCCTGGACGCGCTCATCAACAATGCCGGCGTTTCCGGCGGCGATGATTCCCGCAACATCGGCCAGCTCAATTCAGCGGCGGTCGCGGCGGTCATCACGACTAACGCGGTGGCCCCGCTGATCGTGACGCAGGCGTTTCGCAGTTTGCTGAAGCGGGCTGACAATCCGCGTGTGGTCATGATCTCGTCCGGCCTGGGCTCTCTGGCTCGCGCGGATGGCGGCGCCTATGCTTACCGCATGAGCAAGGCGGCCATGAATATGGCGGCGCGTGTACTCGCCTTTGACGACGCCATGGCCGGCATTACGACCGTCACGGTTGCGCCGGGCTGGGTGCGCACGGATATGGGCGGCACGTCCGCGAGTCTGGCGCCGGAAGAGTCGGCAAGCGCGCTGCTCGCGCTGATTCAGCGGCTGGACGCCTCGGACAATGGCAGATTCTACCGCTACGACGGTGACGAGTTGGATTGGTAAACTCTCCGCATCGGAAAGGTGTCGCTAATCATGGGCTATCAAATCAAGAAGGCGGCCGTTATCGGCTCGGGCACTATGGGCGGCGGAATCGCCGCGCTGCTGGCCGGCGTCGGCATCGAAACTTTGCTGCTGGATATCCCGCCGCCCGACAGCGCGCCGGCTGACGGCCCGCGAGCGCGCAATGCAGTCGTTGCGGGCAACCTCAAGGCGCTGCGGAAGATGCGCCCGGCGCAGCTGTACAGCTCTGTCGATCTGGCCAACATCCAAATCGGCAATATCGAGGACGACCTGCAACGGGTCGGTGATGCCGACTGGGTCATCGAGGTCATCGTCGAGCAGCTTGACATCAAGCGCGCGCTGATGGCTCGTCTGGTGGAGCATGTCAAGCCGGACGCTATCGTCACCACAAATACCTCTGGCATTCCCATAAGCAGCATCGCCGAGGGCTTGCCGCGGCAATTCACGCGACGCTTCCTCGGTACGCATTTCTTCAATCCGCCGCGTTATTTGCGCCTGCTCGAGATCATCCCCCACGCGGGCACGAATCCAGAGATTGTCGATTTCATGCTGCGTTTCGGCGCCGACGTGCTGGGCAAGGGCACGGTGCGTTGCAACGATACGCCCAATTTCATCGGCAATCGCTTCATGTCGATGTCGGGCATGCAGGCCACGAACTATGCCCTGGATCATGGCTATACCGTTGAAGAAGTCGATACCCTGACCGGCCCGCTGATTGGCCGCCCCAAGACCGCCACTTTCAATCTGAACGACCTGGTCGGCTTCGACATTGCCGTCGGCGTGGCCCGCAATCTCTACCACGCCATTCCCGATGACCCGGCGCGCGAGTTGCTGATGCACCGCAAGAACGCCGAACTATCCGATGAGTTGCTGGCGCGCGGCTGGCTGGGGCGCAAGACCGGCCGGGGCTTCTACCACATGCGCCGCGAAGGCGCGAAAAAGGAACTCTGGGCGCTCAATCTGGAGACGCTCGACTACCGGCCGCCCAGCAAACCGCGTTTCGACAGTGCGGGGCAATACCGCCAGGTAGAGCCGCTGGGCGAGCGGATTCGCCTGCTCATCAACGCTGACGACCGCGCCGGCCAATACCTGTGGCATTTGCACGCCTTCTTGCTGGCCTACGCCTCCAACCGCGTGCCCGAAGTCACCGATACCATCGTCAACGTGGATAACGCGCAGAAATGGGGCTTCGCGCATCAGCTGGGTCCTTTCGAGATCTGGGATGCTATCGGCGTGGCGGAGACTGTCGACCGCTTTGAAGCGGACGGCTATCCCGTGGCCGACTGGGTTAAGACCATGATCGCTGACGGGCATTCGACCTTCTACCAAAGGGACGAGCAGGGCAAGGTCGCCGGCTATTACAGTTTGCCGGACCGCGACTACCTGCCGCTGGAAGCGGACCCGCGCGAAATCACAACGGCCGACTTGAGCGCTTCCGGCGCCGAGGTTTACAGCAATGGCGATGGCGCGGTCTACGATATGGGCGACGGCGCCTTGCTCTGGGCATTCAGGACCAAGCAGAACAGCATCACCGCGAGGCTGATCGAGTGCGGCTGGCGCGCGCTGGAGTTGCTGGCGGACGAGCGCTACCGGGCGCTTGTCATCGGCAACGATGGCGAACGTTTCTCGATCGGAGCCAACCTCGATCCCGCAGCGCTGATGGCCGGGCCGGAAGGCATCGAGAAGACCCTGGTCAGCTTGCAGGACTTGACGCAAGCGCTGCGTTACGCGCCGAAGCCGGTCGTGGTCGCCGCGCATAATATGGCGCTGGGCGGCGGAGCGGAACTGGTGATGGCGGGCGCGGCCGTGGTCGCGCATGTCGAGCTCTACATAGGGCTGGTCGAAGTCGGCGTTGGCTTGGTTCCGGCCGGTGGCGGCTGCAAGGAAATGGTTCGCCGCCTGGTCAGCTCGCTGGCGCGCCGCGGGTCGGATGATGTGCTGGCCGGCTTGCAAACAGCCTTCGAAAGCATCGCCACCGCCAAAGTGAGCGGCAGCGCCAAAGAAGCCAAAGCCCTGGGTTTCCTGGCCGAGTCGGACAAGATCGTGATGAACCGCGCGCATCTGCTGGGCGAGGCCAAGGCGCTGGCGCTGGCTCTCAGCGAGACCTACGCGCCTCAGAAACCGGAGCCGGTGTTCGCGGCGGGACGGGATGCCAACGCTGCCCTGCTGCTGGGCGTGGCGGGCTACCGGGAAGCCGGTTACGCCAGCGAGCACGATGCCCTGATCGCCCGCAAACTGGCTTACATCTTGACGGGCGGGGCGCTGTCCGAGCCGCAGTGGGTGGATCAGCAATTTCTGCTCAATCTCGAGCGCGAGGCATTCCTTAGCTTGATCATGGAGACCAAAACCCAGGAGCGCATCATGCACATGCTGCAGACGAATAAGCCGCTGCGGAATTAACTTCGGTTAGCTTGTAATGCTGTTGCGGATAAAGGCGAGGGCCGAAATGAGGACCGCTATACTCGTCAGCCAAATGCCAATGAAGGCGACGATCAGATTTCTGGGAAGGCGTTCCAAGTCTGCTTTAGTGGCAAGCTGTTTGTAGTTGGCTTCCAATACAGCCACGCCTCGCATCGTTTCGTCGCTGGTTGCCATGAATTGACGGCCTCAAAGATACCGGCCAATGTACCATCAATATACAACGAATTTGAGGCAAGCTAATCTAGACACTAACTGTTTTGGAAGATTAAAGAGCAAGAAGCAAGTCGGCATTTCGGTCTTGCTTACGAGGAGAATACAATGCGCCAGGCAGTAATCGTAGCGGCATCGCGCACGGCGGTGGGCAAGGCCGTCCGCGGCAATACCCGGAACGCGCGCTCGGATGAAATGGCGGCGACCGTCATCAGCGATCTGATGGCGAAGACGGCGGACAAACTGGACCCGTCCGAAATCGACGATGTCATCCTGGGCTGCGCCATGCCGGAAGGCTCGCAGGGCATGAACTTCGCCCGCGTGATCGCTTTGCGCGCCGGCTTGCCCGTCGATACGCCCGGTCAGACCGTCAACCGCTTCTGCTCCAGCGGCTTGCAGACCATCGCCCTGGCCGCCAACAGCATCATCGCCGACCAGGCCGATGTCGTGATCGCGGGCGGCGCCGAGTCCATGTCCTCCGTGCCCATGACCGGGCATCACCTCAGCCCCAATCCGCACATGGCCGCCACGGACCCCAATGTCTATATGAGCATGGGCCTCACTGCCGAGCGGGTCGTCTCCGAGTTTGGCGTCAGCCGCGAAGATATGGACGAGTTCGCCTGGCAAAGTCATCGCAAGGCGGCTGCGGCCACGGACGCCGGTTATTTCGCCGACGAGATCGTGCCCTTCGCCTGGGAAGAGACCGTTGTCGGCGCCGATGGCTTGCCGGCGACGGTAACGAAGGTGCTGGATCAGGACGAACATCTGCGGCGCGAGACAACGCCCGAAGCGCTGGCCGGCTTGAAGCCGGTATTCAAGCCGGGTGGCTCGGTGACAGCCGGCAATTCCAGCCCGCTGAGCGACGGCGCGGCCGCGGTCGTGGTGATGGAGCGCGAGAAAGCCGAGCGGCTGGGGCTAAACCCGCTGGCGCGATTCGTCGGCTTTGCTGTGGCCGGCGTGCGGCCGGAGATCATGGGCGTCGGTCCCATCAAAGCCGTGCCCAAAGCGCTGGAGCGCTGCGGCTTGACGATCGACGACATCGACATCATCGAGCTCAACGAAGCCTTCGCCTCGCAGTCGCTGGCGGTCATGCGCGAGCTGGAGCTCAATCCGCAGATCGTCAACGTGAATGGCGGCGCCATCGCGCTGGGTCACCCGCTGGGCTGCACCGGCGCCAAGCTCACCGTGCAGATTATCAACGAGATGAAACGCCGCGGGAGCGAGTATGGCATGGTGACTATGTGCATCGGCGGCGGCATGGGCGCGGCGGGCGTCTTTCAGAACTTGAACTAGCGGCTTGCGCCAGAACCAGCGCGATCGGGAGCAGAGATGTCCGCGTTTTATACGACAGTTGCGCGCTTCTACGATTCCGAGAACGCTGACAAGAGCGACGATTTGGCCATGTACAGCCGTCTCGCTGCCGAAGTCGGCGGCGAGATTCTCGACGTCGGCTGCGGCACCGGGCGCGTGCTGCTGCACCTGGCGCGGGAAGGCCGCCGCGCGCATGGAATCGACAGCGACCGCGCCATGCTGGATCGGCTGGACGCCAAGTTGCGACAATTGCCCCAGTTGCGTCATTTAGTCAGCTTTGTACAGGGCGATGTTCTTGACTATCTATGGAAGCAGCCGTTCAGCTTGATCCTTCTGACCTACAACGCCTTGATGCACTTCCACGAGCAAGAGGCGCAAATCGCGCTGCTAAGCAAGCTGCGCGCTTGTTTGGCCGACGACGGCCGTCTGGTCATCGACTTGCCCAACGCCGGGCCAGCCTTCGCCGCCGACGACAGCGACGCCCTGACATTCGAGCGCAGCTTTCTGGACCGCGAAACCGGTCACCTGGTCATGCTGCAGTCGCTTAACTATTTGGACCGCGCCGCGCAAATGCTGACGGTCGAATGGATATATGATGAAATAGACGGCAGCGGCGCAGTGACGCGGCTTATCGCGCCTCATAAGCTGCGCTACTTTTTCTTGCCGGAGTTACAACTTTTGCTTGAGCGCGCCGGATTCGCCGTTCGCGCAGTTTATGGCGATCCGGACGGAGAGCCCTATGACGCTGACAGTGAGCGGATGATTGTGCATGCAGTCGGCATTTGAGACGGCTTATGCGAACGCTCGGCCCCGGGGAATGCGGACCCGGCCGCTAATTTTCTCGTTCCTCATACTTGCTCTCTTGTTCATGTCGGTCGGCTGCCGATACTTGCGGGCAACCACACCCGCGCTCGCGCCGACCGCCTCGGCAATTCCGCGCCAGGACCCGCTGCCCACCATCGAGGTACTGGATTCGGAAGCGCTCTACGGCCAGGACAGCCGCTCAATTGGCCAGACGAGCCCAAACCTGGCGTCCTTCCCGGCCGGCGCAATCTTGCCGCCCGCGCCGGCCGGGCAATCCGAGCGCGCCGTTTCGATCATTCTGGACGCCGACACCACGCTGTCTGGCGAGTTGTATTCGGCGGCCGGGCCGCGACAGCCGGGCATGCTCATTCTCGGCTCGGAATTGACGGGATGGGGCGGCTTGCCGTCAACCCTTGCGGAGAATGGCTTCGCTGTGCTGGTCATCCAGACCGATCCACTGACGCCGGCGCGCTGGGTCGAGGCGATGCTGCAGTCTTTCATTGCGGCGCCTGGCGTTGACGCCAGCGCCATCGGGGTCATCGGCGCCGATCGCGCGGCTGATATCGCGGCGCTGGGCTGCGCGGTAAACTCGCTCTGCGACGCCCTGGCGCTGCTAAGTCCGCGCTCGCGCGATACCCTTGTCAATATGATGCCCTCATATGGCGCGCGGCCCATCTGGCTGGCCGCTGGCCGAGACGACGTCGAGGCGTTCAGCGCGGCGTCGGCTCTCGCGGAGGCCGCGGCCGGCGATGCTGAACTGTTTGAATCGAGCGCGGGACGCGGCCCGACCTTGCTGCAGCTCGATCCCAATCTGGTCGATGAACTGGTTTCATGGCTGCGGCGACAGCTTCAGGGCCGGCAATCTCAATTGAGTGACGTGGGACAGGATGGAAACTAATGTCTGAGCTCTTGCGCATGTTTAGATCGCGGCGGCAGGATATGCTTGAACTCTTAACAGCAATGGTGGAGCGGGAATCGTTTACGCGCGACAAAGCCAAGGTGGACCTCTTGGTCGACTACATGGAAGCCAGGCTCCATGCAGTCGGCGCTGATTCCGTAGAGCGGCTGCCGCAAGACGTCGTGGGCGACTTTCTGCGCGCCACCTGGAATGCAAAGGCGCCGGGAAAACCGTATCTCTTTCTGGTCCACATTGATACAGTGCACCCGATCGGCTCCTTGAAGACCATACCGGTCAAGATCGAAGACGGACGCTTCTATGGCCCCGGCGCGCTCGACATGAAAGCCGGCGCGGTGATCGTCCTGGAGGCGATAGGGGCGCTGGTCGCGCGCGAGCAGTTGCCCAATCAGCCGATTTACCTGCTCATAACCACCGACGAAGAGATCGGCAGCCCGTATAGTGAGGCGCTGATTAAAGCGCTGGCGGCCGGATGCGAATTGGTGCTGGTGACGGAGCCGGCCACTCAGGAAGGCGCGATCAAGACCTGGCGCAAGGGCGGCGGGAAATACGAATTGCGTATCGAAGGGCGCGCGTCGCATGCCGGCATCGCGCCGCAGGAGGGCATCAACGCTATCATTGAGTTCGCCCGGCAGGCGCTGGAGATCAACCGGCTTAACGACCTCAAATACGGGACGTCGGTGTCCATAACCACGGTCGAGGGCGGCTCGGCCGGCAATGTCATTCCGGCGCAAGCGCGGGCGCATATCGACGTACGTGTCTTGACCATGGCAGCCATGCGCGAGCTGCATGAGGCGCTGAGCAACCTGCATCCAAAAATGCCCGGCGCCAAGGTGAGCTGTGTACGCCAGCATCATCGCCCGCCCATGGAGCGGCGGCCGGGCTTGTTCGAGAAGGCTGCCGCCATCGGCGAAAAGCAGGGCGTGACGATCTACGAAGGCGGCACAGGCGGCGGCTCGGACGGCAACTTCACGGCGGCCATGGGCATCCCCACACTGGATGGGCTTGGGGCGCACGGCGATGGCGCCCATGCCACCCACGAGCATGTGATTATCGACAGCCTGCCGCGTCAGGCGGCGCTGATCGCCGCTATCCTGCGCGAGTGGGATGCTGAGTCGTAGCGCTCGCGTTATCCGCCGTCAGCCCTTGTCAACTTGCGACAAGTAGCAGGGGATTCTCTTGTAGACATATCCCCATATTATCGCGACCACTGATTGCTAAACTCGGCGGATGCTTGAACTGATTCGGATAGTCCGCTGATGGAAGTCCTGTTTGTATCCGCCTTCGCCATGTCGCTGGCTTTTGCTGTGCAGCCAGGCGTCATTGGCTTTGAATCGCTGCGCCGCGGCTTGTCGCATGGCTGGGCCGCCGCCTTGCACGTCGAGTTGGGCTCGCTGGTTGGCGACGGCGTCTGGGCGATCATCGCGCTTTTGGGAGCATCGGTACTCTTTCAGAATCGCCTGGCGACGCTCGTCCTCGGCCTCTTTGGTTGCGCGCTCTTGCTGCGATTTGCCTGGGACGCCTGGCTGGCTTCCCGCAGCGAAGTTGCGCTGGTCGGGGCCGGCGACGGCCGTTCGAGTCATCTGGTCGCGGGAGCAATGCTTTCGCTGTCGAATCCGCAGAACATAACTTTCTGGCTGGGCATGAGCGGGACGATCATCGGTATCGGCTTCCTCGATCCGCAGCCGATTCATTTGCTGGTCTTCTTCGCCGGATTCATGACCGCCCAGGTTTGCTGGTGCTTCTTTTTCGCTACAATGGTTGAAATCGGACGCCGCCGCCTGCTCAACCAGCGTATCTTGCGCTTCATCAATCTGATGTGCGCCCTGATTCTGGCCTACATGGGCCTCAAGCTCTTGCTGCAGACTGTGGCCATGACGGCGAGCCTGCTTTAAGCGCCACGCCGGCAATCGCTTGACGGCCGATTGACGGCTCGCTACAATCGCGCGAATCTTTGCTGGCGGTCGCTTTTTTTCGCGTCCGCTGCTAATGGAGCGTGGGCGGCTGCCGCGTTTAGTGACGCCATGAGCGAATGGAAGCAAAAGCACTTACGGCGGACTCCGGATTATCCGCCGTCCGATGCCTCACTGATATCCAAATACGGGAAGTACATTCCGTGGCTGCTGCTAGGGGCGGTGCTGATCTATTTTCTTTCGCCCCTGTTGGCCAGAGGATTTCTGGCTCTTAGCCGCCAGGCTAACGAATCGGCCTACTACGCCGCCTTGAGTGATGTGCTGCAAAGCGAAGAATCGTTTCAATTGCCAACATATACGCCCCTTCCCACCTACACTCCGCCGCCGACTCAAACCGCCTTGCCTACGCACACGCCGCGCCCAACCTACACGCCATTTCCCACGGCCACCGACACACCTACGCCGACGAGTACGCCAACACCGACGCCTATTCCCCCGGCGCTGATTATCCAGCAAATGGAATCGCAAGCGCAACTCGTTGTGGTCAAAAACGAAATTACGCGCCGCAACTTCCACGTCGGTGTGGATGACGGCTTGTGCAGCCATGGCGGCGACTTCACGGCGCAGGGAGTCATTGAAGCTGGTATAGACTTTGATGACATTGATGCCGATAGCGTCACTTATGATTCGGTGAGTCAAACCTACACTTTGAAGCTGCCGGCGACCGAGTTCACCAGTTGTCGCATCGAGTACATCCGCTTGGTCAAGAACTCGTTCAGCATGTGCAATCCGGACTGGGACCGGGCGCGTACACTGGCCGAGATTCAAGTAATGGGCGACTTTGTCGAAGAGTCTGAAGAAGATGGCTTGCTCCACGAAGCGCAAACGAATACAGAGCTAATTCTAGGCGAGTTCGTCAGGAATATCACCGGCAAGCCGGTCACGGTCGAATTCGCCAGCCAACGATCTTCTCCGAAACTGGACGCTTCATGCCGACCGCGAGCCACCGGTGGCTGGCGCTATAACCGCTACAAGAACGAGTGGGAAAAGTAGCGCTAAATCTCGACGTAACGCTTCCAGATTTCGGGGCCGGAACCCAGCGCGATCACCAGGTAGCTGGTGCGCGGGGTTTTAGGCTCCCAGCGCAAGCGCATGCCGGCGACATTATGCAGTCGATTGCCTTTACGGTGGTTGCACTTGGCGCAGGCGCAAGCGGTATTGGACCAGGTGTCGCGGCCGCCCTTGCAGCGCGGGATGATGTGATCGATAGTGAAGTCGCGCTTGCTTAGCGCCTTGCCCCGCACCAGCGCGCCCAGCTTCACGCCGCAGTAAATGCAGGTGTAGTCATCGCGGACCAGCACGCCTTTGCGGCTCCAGTGCGACTTGCGGCGCGGCACATTGACGTAGGAGCGCAGCGCAATCACCGAGGGCACCTCGAATTTGGCGCGGACGGTGTTCAGGTAGAGTCCGGTCATCTCGACGGCGATTGCCTTGCCGCCCAGCAGCAAATTGATAGCGCGCTGCACAGTAATTACTGACAGCGGTTCCCAGGTACTGCCGTTCAAGAGCAGTACGCGCTGATTCAAAACGCTAACCGTCGACATGACGCGCGGCGACTTTCAATTCGGCCCAGAAATCGGGCAAATGCCTTTATTGTCAATCGAACCTATTGTATACCACGAAAATGGCCTTTTGCCGAATGGTCGCTCAACGCTCGGTGGGGCGGGTCTCGTCATTGAGCCAAGACAGAGTATCATGGTCCCGCCGGCCGACAGGCGGCGTCATCTGCTGCGATAGCCGTGGCCGCTTGAAGGTTGGTAAATCCAAATGGGAAGTTATCGTGGCGGCGCATGCTGGAGAAGCCTGATCTAGCGGACAACAAGATCATCTCGTCGCTGACGTCTCACTTTGCGATCAGCGTTCGCGCGCTGGAATTCTTGCCCGTGGGCAACGATCAGCGCGCCTGGACCTATCGCGTCGAGGCTGACGCGGCAGTCTACTTCCTCAAGCTGCGCAAAGGCGGTACCAGGCCGGCCTCACTGATCGCGCCACATTATCTGATGAGCCAAGGAATGAACCAGGTCGTCGCGCCGCTTGAGACTGTTTCTGGCGCGCTGCTGGCCAGCGACTGGGACTACGATTTCATTCTGTACCCGTACCTTGAAGGCAGATCGGCCTGGCGGATGTCGCTGTCGCTGTCGCAATGGCGCGCCTGGGGTGCGATCATGCATCGCATTCACAGCAGCCCGCTCAACGCCCAGGTGCTTGACGCGGCAGGGCGCGAAGTCTTCGGCGTAAAGTGGCTAAATACAATTGACCGAGTGGAAGCGGCATTGCGGCGGAGAGACTTTCGCGGGAGAGTCGCGGCGGAGGCGGCGCGCGCCTGGGGGGAACAGGCCGAGGAGATCGAGCGCTGCCGCCGCAGATATCGGGAGCTGGGCGCGCTGCTGGCAGCGGATCCGCCGCCATTCACGCTCTGCCACGCCGATATTCACACGGCCAATATCATCCTCACGCCGCACGGTGAGATACGCATCGTCGATTGGGACGAAACTGTCATCGCGCCCAAAGAACGGGATTTAATGTTCTTCGTAGATGACGGCCATCAGCCAAAGGAAACCGACGCTTTCTTCGCGGGCTATGCGGGTGGCGACATCAATTGGCTGGCTTTGGCCTACTACAAATACGACTGGGTAGTTCAGGAATTTGCCGATTATGGCGACCGCATTTTCTTGTCAGACGATATTGGCGGCAAGGACCTGGAGTCGGCCCTTGTCGAGTTCAAGCGCCTCTTCAAGACAGACGATGTCATCGACCGGGCGCATCGCAGCTTCCAGCGAATGCGTCGCGCGCCTTCTTATGCAAATATTGGCGTAGTCTAAGCGCCGGCTGTTTCAAGCCGCATCCGGCGCGATTCCTCCTATAATTGTAGACAGCATTTACACGTTGCGAGGCTGACAATATGCGCCGGCCAATTCTGCTTCCCGCGTTGCTGCTCTGGATCGCTGTCTTGGCGGGTGTCCCCGAAACTATCGCGCAAGGCGGCAGCGCAGGGCGCTTGCAGGTAATTGAGGTAGAGCCGTCGCCGGCGGCGCCGCTCGCTCTTGACGCCAGCGTCGTCTTTCATTTCAATCGACGTCTGGACTGCGCAGACGCCGAGGCGGCATTCAGCGTCACGCCGGCCATATCCGGCGCGCTTGAATGCGACCAATTCTCGTTGAGCTTCACGCCGGCCAGCGCCTACGAGCGTGGCTCGGCATACCTCTTCGCGCTGAAACCGCCGCTGAGCGCCGCGGACGGCGCGCCTCTGCTCGACCCGTTTGAGGCGACCTATATCGCCGCCGGTTACCTGTCAGTCTCGGAAGTTTTTCCCAATGAGCTGGGCGGCGCGGTAGCGGTCGACTCGGCCATCACGGTTGCATTCGACCGACCAGTTGCGCCCCTTAGGCTGCCATCCGCCGCGGACGAACTGCCGCGGCCGCTTAGCATTCAACCGGCGACGGCGGGGCAGGGCGAGTGGGTCAACAGCGCGGTTTATACTTTCACGCCAGCGGCCCCGCTCAAGGGCGGACAAACATACCGCATTAAGGTGGCGTCAGACCTGGAAGCGGTCGATGGCGCGCCAATGGCAGCCGGCTACTCATGGACCTTTGAAACGGCCAAACCTTCAATTATTTCGATCGATCCGCCCCCGGGCACGACGAGCCTGGGCCTCGACCCCAGGATTCAAGCGCGCTTCAATCAGGTTATGGACCAGAGCGCCGTTGAGGACGCCTTCTACTTGCGAATGCAGCCGAGCGGCGACGTCGGAGGCGGCCTGGCCGGCGCCTTCGTCTGGGCCGACGACGGCCGGGGCTTCGCCTTCACGCCGGTGAAGCGCCTGGAGTTGGATTCGATTTACGAGGCTGGATTCAGCCCTGACCTCCTGCCTGAACTGCAAATTGACGGCGGGCAGGCGGCGCCATCGTGGCGCTACGGGACTGTGCCCGCGCCGTACATTGAAGCTACCGAACCCGCTGACGGCGCGCAGGAAGTCAACCGCGACGGATTCTCGCTGTACTTCGCATCCACGATGAGTATATCGACGCTGGCCGATCGCATCGCCATCGAGCCCGAACCGCAAACGCCGCCGCGCTTCCACTACAGCGAGTGGGCCAACCGCTACACCGTCTCCTTTGATGCCGAGCCGTCAACGGATTACACCGTTCGCATTGCGCCCGGCATGGAGGATATCTATGGCAACGCGATTGCCGAGCCTGCAGTCTTCCACTATACAACCGCGGCGCGGGCGCCCCGGCTCGTCTTCGATGTGCCGGGCCCGGTGGGCTTTTACAGCGCTTACAGCCAACCGACGCAAGTTAATCTAGAGCACCGCGGCGCTGACTTTATTGATTTCGCGTTATACCGCACGCCATTGGACGAGATCGTCGCTCGCTTAACTGGCGACGACCATTACGATTCGGCGCAGAACTATGATCCGCCGGGCGATGACCTGCTCAAGCGATGGCGCATCAAGCCGGACGCGGCGGAAAATGACCTGCTTGTCGAGCAGCTGGCGCTGCGCGATGGCCAGGGGCGGGACCTGGAGCCGGGTGTCTACTTTATTGAAGCGACTTCGCCCGGCTTTGAGCGCTATAGCGGGCGGAATCGTCATTTTCTGAATGTCGCCACGGCGATTCTCACGGTCAAGCAGGCGACTGACCGTTTGACCGTTTGGGCAGTAGATGTTGCTTCCGGGGCGCCAATCGCAGGCGAGGGCATTGCCGTTTACGGAGCCGGCGGACGCCTGCGTGGCGGCGGCGTCACCGACGAGCGCGGCATCGTCCAGATAGACATCCCCGTCACGCGCGACTTGTTCGCGCCCTTTGTGGCCGTCCTGGATGGGCCCGGACACTTCGGCATCGGCTATACGGGATGGTCCAACGGCGCGGAAGCCTGGAATTTCGGCTATGGCTTCTCCTGGTCTCCGCGCGCCTACCACGTCTATCTGTATACCGACCGCCCCGTCTACCGCAAGGGTCAGCCGGTGTATTTTCGCGGGATCGTACGCAGCAAAGAGGATGTCGTTTACATGCCGGCGCCGCAGGAAACAGTACCGGTAACCATTCGCGACGCCCGCGGCGAAATCGTCTACCAGCGTGATTTGGCGCTCAGTGAGTTTGGCGGCTTCAACGGCCATTTCGACATCGCGGCGGACGCCTCGCCGGGCGCGTACAGCTTGAGCGTCGACCTGCCAGCTGAACAAGAATTCGCGCGTGAGGGCGGCGGCATCAGCTTTCTGGTCTCCGAGTATCGACTGCCGGAGTATCAAGTGACCTTGTCGGCCGAGCGGCCGGAAATCGTACAGGGCGACCGGGTCGCGATTGACCTGGAAGGCAGTTACTTCTTCGGCGGACCCGTTTCGGACGCCGCAGGCGAGTTTGTGGTGTATTCGTCGCCCTATGCTTTTGACTACCGCGGCGACGGGCGCTACGACTTCGCCGACAATGACTTGTATCCGGCCGAGCATGAACGCTACAGCGTCGACCGCATCATCAGCGAGGTCAGCCTGACCACCGATGCCGACGGCATAGCCAGCCTGGAATTGCTCGGCGACTTGCCGGGCGAGTCGCAGAGCCGGCGTTGGCGCGTGCAGGCGTCGATTCGCGACGACGCCGGGCAGGCGATTTACGGCCGCTCCAGCGTCGTGGTGCATCAGGGCCTGCTCTACCTGGGCGCGCGTGCCGACAACAAAATCAGCCGCGCCGGGGATGACAGCGTGATAAAGCTCATCGCCGTGGATTGGGACAGCCAGCCCATCACCGATCAGCCGATCCAGGTCCAGGTCGTCGAGCGGCGCTGGACCAGCGTACAAGAACAGGATTCAGTCACGGGCGCCACCGCCTGGACCTGGGATGTGCAAGAGATTCCCGTCGCCGGCGGAAGCGTCGTTTCCGGCGTGGATGGCAAGGCGGACTTTGTTTATCAACCGCCCAATGGCGGCATATATAAGGTAATCATCACCACGCGAGATTCGGCGGGCAATCAAGTTCGCGCGGCCACCTATGCCTGGGTCTCCGGCCGCGACTACGTCAGCTGGCGGCAGCATAATGCCAACACGTTACAGTTGACGCCAGAGCGGACCGACTACAGCATAGGCGACACGGCTAGAGTCTTGATCGCGTCGCCATTTCAAGGCGAGACGCAGGCGCTGATCAGCATTGAACGCGGTGACGTACTCCACGTCGAGCAGCTGACGTTAACCAGCAATTCGCATGTCTACGAATTCGAGATCTTGCCGAAGTACGCGCCCAACATATTTGTGTCGGTCTTCCTTATCAAACCGGCGGACGAGCGCGATGCCATCGCCTCCTGGCGCATCGGCATGACTCAGATCATGGTCGACCGTGAACGGAAAGCCTTGAACATTGCCATAAAGGCCGACCGCGATATAGCTGCGCCGCAAGAGCGCGTCAGATACCAACTGCGGGTGACGGACTTCCAGGGCGATCCGGTCGTGGCGGAAATCGGCGTCGGCGTGACAGACTTGGCCGCCTTGTCGCTGGCGGAGCGAAATAGCGAGCGTTTGCTGGACGCGTTCTATGGACCGCAGGCGCTCAGCGTACGCACCTCAAGCTCGCTGATCGTCAACGCTGCTGCAGCCATGGAAGCGCTGGGCGACCGCCAGGGCAGGGGCGGCGGTTTATCCCAAGACGGCATCGTGGACGCGCGCGGCGAATTCGTCGATACAGCCTATTGGAATCCCACTGTGGTCACTGACGCGGCGGGCGAGGCAACCATAGACCTGCGCTTGCCGGACAATCTTACCACCTGGCGACTGGACGCGCGCGCCTTGACCGAAGGGCGGGCCGGACGCTTGCTGGTCGGCGAGCAAACCTTTGACTTGCGCAGCACGCGACCGCTGCTGATACGCCCGGTCACGCCGCGCTTCTTCGTCGTTGGCGACCGGGTCCAGTTGGCGGCCGTCGTCAATAACAACACTGGAGAGGATGTCGCCGCCAGCGTTTCGCTGGAGAATAGCGCCGGCCTGAAAGCAGCTGACGCAACCTTGCAAACGCAGGACGTCGTGATACCAGCCGGAGGCCGCCAAGGCCTGACCTGGCTGGTGACGGTCGCGGACGTGGGCGCAGTCGCGCCTTCATTTGTCGTCCGCAGCCACGACGGCGCATTCAGCGACGCCAGCATCTCGCCGGTCGCCGCTGACCGCGATGGCAAGCTGCCGGTATATCGCTACCTGGCGCCGGAAACTGTCGGAACAGCGGGCATGCTCGCCGGGGCCGGAACGCGCCTGGAGGCTTTGCGCCTTCCGCAGCATCTGCCGTCCAGCGACGGGCAGCTCGAGATTAGGCTGCACAGGTCGCTGGCGGGCGTGACCGAAGGCAGTTTGAGCGACCTGGAAGCCGAAACCCGCCAGAACCGCGACTGCGTCAGCGCCGTAGTCAGTCGTTTCCTGCCCAATATCGTAGCCTATCGCGCGCTGGGTCTGATGGGCGAGTCGGGCTCGGATTTACGCGAGACCCTGGATGCGCTGGTCACGGAAGGTCTGCAAGAGCTCGACGCGCGGCAGTTGGCGGATGGCGGCTGGAGCTGGTGTTCGGATCCGGAAGCGCACGCTCCAACCACCGCCTACGCGCTGCTCGGGCTGGGCGAAGCGGCCGCTGCCGGCTACCCGGTTGACGCCGCTGTCCTCGGGCGGGCGCAGGCATTCCTTCGCAAGGGGCTTATTACGCCGTCGTTACGGTTGGAACCCTGGCAACTGAATCGCCAGGCTTTCATCTTGTACGCGCTGGCGAGGTCGGGCGCGGCCGATGTGGCGCGCAGCACGACGCTCTTCGAAAGCCGCGAGCGCCTCAACCTCGACGCCATCGCCTTCCTGGCGCTGACCTTGCACGCCATCAATCCGCAAGACGAAATGCGCTTGGAAGCCTTGACCCAGTTGATGCTCAACCGCGCCGTAACCAGGGCCACCGGAACCTTCTTTGAAGAAACCTATCAAGACCGCTGGAACTGGTCATCGGATACGCGCTCGACCGCATTGGTTCTACACGCGCTCATCAAGCTGCGACCCCGGAGCGAGCTGCTGCCCAAGATCGTGAGACATCTGGCCAGCGCGCGAGCAAGCACGGGCAGCTGGGGATCGCGGCAAGACAGCGTCTGGTCAATTATCGCCTTGACAAACTGGATGGGGCAAAGCGGCGAAATCTACCCGGATTACAGCTTCGGCGTGTCCGTCAATGGCGGCGAAGTTTTGCTGGACGCCGCCACGCCTGCCAACGCGCAGCAATCGGAAGAGCTAAGTATTGATTTCGCCGAGCTGCGGGCGCCGGAAAGCAATGCTGTCGAATTCGAGCGCGGCGCCGGCCAAGGCGCGCTGTACTACAGCGCTCATTTGCGCGCAAACCTGCCTGTGGACGAGATCCAGGCAATCAATCGCGGGATTGACATTTCGCGCAGTTACACGCGCCTCGGCGATGGGGCCGCGGAGTCAATCAATGGCGCGGCGATTGGCGAGACCGTACAGGTTCGGCTGCGGCTGGTTTTACCGAATACCTTGCGCTATGTGGTGATCGAAGACTTCTTTCCGGCCGGCGCCGAAGCGATCAATCACGATCTGGCGATCAGCCCTCAGTTGGGCGCGCGCCCGGCTGGCGAGCGCCTCGACCCGCGCGAAACCGGCTGGGGCTGGTGGCGCTTCGATCATGTCGAATTCCGCGCTGAGAAGGCCGTCATTTACGCCAGCAACTTACCGCCCGGTGTTTATGAGTTCGTCTATACCATCCGGCCGACTGTCGCGGGCGAATACCTTGTGATCCCGCCCGTCGCCAGGCAACTCTACTTCCCCGAAGTTTACGGCCGCGGCGACGGTAAGCTGTTTACGATTAGCGAGTAACGGCGCTGCGCTACGGTTCGACCATTTCCACCGCGCGCGAATGCTCATCAATGAAGACGCCGCAGGGCCCGCCTTTGTCGCTGGTGAGCATATCCACTTTTTTGCCCTCAAAGTTCAGCACCGGGTGATAAAACTCCGCCACTTTCTCCGCTTCGCCCACGATGTAATGGGCGATTAGCGCGCGACGGAAGCGGGTAGCGCTGGTGTTGGGATAGCTGCCGTGAATCACCTGCCCGTTGAAGAAGACCACATCGCCGGCTTTCATGATGACAGGCGCCGCTTCGCTGCCGGGCGGGATGGGCACGGTGGAAGCGCTGAAGCTCTGTGACAAATCCGCCTCTACCGTGCAAAGTCGGGGCAGGTCATGCGTACGCGGTACAATCCGCAGACAGCCGTTTTCTTCGTCGCAGTCGTCGACCGCCATCCAGGCCGCCAGGCAAGTGCCCGGATGCACCCGCAAGGGCGCCTGATCCTGATGTAACGCCTGCCCGCGCGCGGTCGGCGGTTTGAAGTAGAACATGGTCTGGGCGGCGTAAGGCTCGGCGCCGAGCAGCGCTGTGGTCCACTGGCGCAGGCGCCCGTCCAGCAGCCAGTCGAGCGAAAACCGGTCGAAGCGGTGCGGGTGGAGGATGCGCGGGTAGGCTTTCAGCGGGTCGTCATCGCCCAGCATAAGGGGATCATCGCCGGCGAAGCCGTGGCCGGCTGCGTTCAGCGCCATGTAGTGGCCGCGAATGAAGTCGACCTCCGCTGTGGAAAATAGCGATGGTACGACAACATAGCCTTCTTCGCGATAGCGGTTGATCAGAGCGTCATCGTCCATAGTCCGTCCTGATTCACATCAACCTTAGCAATCGTGGCGCCAACTGCTCGTAAGTGTAATACAAGAGCGGGCGGCTTGCGAAATCCCAGGCGCCGATATGTCGCGTCAAGACGCCGCGAAAGCCGCGCTTGAATTGATATACGCCCCAAAGGCTGTCGCTTTCGTCGAAGCTGTCGGGCGCGCCCCACATATCGTAGGTCGCGTATCCCTGCGCCTTGGCCCATTTCATGGCCTCCCACTGCAAGGCGTAGTTGGGCATGCGCCCGCGTTCTTCGTTGGCGGACGCGCCGTAAAAATACCAGCATTTGCCGCCAAAGTGAAAGAGGATGACGTGGGCGATTGCCACACCCCGGTACTCGGCGATCAGGGCATGAGCAAGGCCGGCCCGCATAAACGCCAGCCAGGCTCGTTGATAATAGTCGAAGGGACGTATCAGGAAGCCGTCGCGCCGGCCGGTGACACGGTAAAGCTGATAGAGCCGCGGCAGGTCCTCCGCCGAAGCCGCGCGAATCGTCACGCCCTTCTTCGCGGCGACGCGAATCTTGCGGCGCGTATTGCCGCTCATAGCCGCCAGTAGCTCGTCCTCGCAGCGACCCAGGTCGATGCACAGCGTATTGCGGAATTGCACTTGCGAATCCGAATAGCGCCAGTCGCGCGCTCTGAGCTGCGCTATCGCCGCCTGCCCGGTCCCTACGCTTTGGTCGTCCTCGCTGCCCGGCAAGCCGGTGGCGGCGATGACGTCCGGGTCAATCTTTAGCCAGACCACGCCAAAGCGGCTGGCGCGCCGTTCCAGTTCCTCCAGTACCGCGCCAACCAGGCCGCCATCTGCATAATCAAGCGCGGGACCCTTGCTGACGACCATCACTCTAAGCGGCCCCAGCCGCTTCGTCGCCAGGCTGGCTTGCGCCACAACCTGACCGTCGCGTTCAAACGCCAGGCGCTGCGGCTGCCAGCCGCCGGTGGCGCGCTTGAACTCGCCCCATTCCCAAGTCTGCAAGACATGGGCGCAGGGCAGCCGGCGCAGGCCCTCGTTCCAGCGCTCGCGCTCCGCGACTTCGTAGACCCTTAGAATGATGGGCTTCCTTCCCGCACTAGCTCCGCAGCTTCAGGGCAGCTCGATAGGCCGCGTACACCAGCGGATTCCAGGCCAGGTCCCAAGCGCCCAGTGTCCTAAGGACTTCGCCGCCCCAGCCGCGTTTGAATCCGTATACACCCCATAGCCCGTCTTTGCGGTCTCTGAATTGCGCTTCCAGCGTCTCTTCATCAAAGTCGGGAACGCCCCAAAGGTCGTAGAAGCGGCAGCCGCGTTGCCGGGCCCATTCAATCGCCGCCCACTGAATGCCGTAGGTCGCGTATAGATTGCCCCGCGCTCGCGAGGATGCCCCGTAGAGATACAAGGCCCGGTCGCCGAGCGCGAACACCATAATGGCGGCCAGCAGTTCCCCCTCATGACGAGCCAGCAGCAGCGCGCCGTACTCCGGCATAAACAGATCGTAGACCGCATCGAAATAGCCGGCGCTGTGCACGCCGAAGTCATTGCGCTCGCCGGTCGCTTGCATCAGCCGGCTGAATTGCGGCAAGTCGCCTCGGTCGCCCGCTTGATACTCAATTGCGCCCGTTCGACTCTTGCGGATTTTGCGGCGTGTGCCCTGGTTCATCCGCCCCAGGATGGCGCTCTCGTCGCCGCTGATGTCGATGACGATTGTACTTGGCGGCTGGATCGATTGCGGGCTGGGCCGGAAACCGGCCCTCGAAAGATCGGATTCGCTCATTCTAGCGCCGAGTCCGGGTTCCAGTTTGAGGAAGGCGGCGCCGGTTTCGCTGCGGATTGCCTGCCACAGTAGCGGATACAGCGCAGGTTTGCTGGCGTAGGGTCCCATCGGCACATAGGCCAACTTTCCAGCGCCCAGCGGCAGACGCTGCAGCAAGACCAGCGCTCCGGCCTGAATGCCATGAGCGTCAGAAAGGGTGACAATGCGGGAATCCCAGCCGAATCGCGACTTTAACTGGCCCCAGCGCGACAACTGCAGCAGATGGCCATTCGGCTGCGCGCGCACGTAGTCATCCCAGGCTGTCGCGCTTGGCTGGCCAACGGCAAGGCGCGTCGATTCTGAAGCAGTCATAATCTCATTCTGCGCTAGCTTGACCAGCATTCATAGTGCAAAATCGGCGGCGACCTGCGCTCTGAATGGATAGTCGTTATGCCGCGCCCGAGGGCCAAAACGCCGAGCCCATCACCGCTGCCAGGGCGCCGAAACCTGAACGCAAAACTCCGTTGCATTAGCCGAACCCTACTGCTATACTAATGCAGTTTGTGATAAATGGCGCAATCAGCGTTGAAGCGACGCCGATTGTGGCGGATAATCCAGGCTTGTGTCACAGCCTGAAAGCGGTGTGTTCTTTGCTCGGCGCGCAGCGCGCGATGGTCGCCTGGCTAAACTTGGGATGCAGCAGCGATGAACGTTTTGAACGAATGGGCATTTGTCGGCTTGTTTGCCGTGATGGCGCCGGTCTTCCCGGCCTTGCCTATTGTTATTGCCTGGCTCTTTCGACCGCGCAAACCGAACGTGCTCAAGAGTTCAACCTATGAATGCGGCGTCGAGACGATCGGCGACACCTGGGTGCAGTTCCGCGTGCAATACTACATTTATGGACTCATATTCCTGGTTTTTGATGTCGAAATGGTGTTCCTGTTCCCCTGGGCGGTCGCTTACAACGACATGAGCCTTTTTGGATTTGTCGCCGGTTTTCTCTTTATCTTCTTACTGACGGACGCGCTCTTCTACGCTTGGAAAAAGAACGCGCTGGACTGGAAATA
>CAZWCV010000014.1:0-2921 GCA_964632725.1 uncultured Anaerolineaceae bacterium | reverse complement strand
GCGGGAGACGACAATGGACGAGCTGTGTACAGGTTTGTGCCGCCTCATGGTGGATTCCGGCGCGGATGCCGGTCTGGCGCAGTTTATGTCTCTGCTGGTTGGCGTGCTGCTGGTTAGCGGGGTCCCGCTGCTCACGGTCATCCTCTTGATCTGGATCGAGCGCAAGGTAGCCGCGCGGATTCAAGACCGTATCGGGCCCAATCGCGTCGGCCCTATCGGCTTGATGCAGACCTTCGCCGATCTGCTAAAGCTCCTTGGGAAAGAAGACATCACACCGACAAACGCTGACCGCTGGCTTTACAATGCCGCGCCCCTGGTTTCATTCGCCTCGGTCGTTCTTATATGGGCGGTCGTGCCCTTTACGCCCTTCCATTACGGCGTCGACCTGGAAATCGGCGCGCTGTTCTTTGTGGCCGTCGCCTCCTTCGGCACGCTCGCGATTATGGTCGCCGGCTGGGCCAGCAACAACAAATACGCGCTGCTGGGCGCCTTTCGCGTGGTGTCGCTGCTGGTCAGCTACGAAGTGCCGCTGGTTTTCGCCTTGCTGGTACCGGTGCTTCTCGCCGGCAGCATGAGCCTGCTCGACATCGTCAACGCGCAGACCGGCATGTGGTTCGTCGTGCTGTCGCCGCTGGCCTTCGTCATATTTTATGTCTCCTCGCAAGCCGAGACCGGGCGCGCGCCCTTCGACTTGATCGAGGCTGAATCGGAGTTGGTGGCCGGCTTCAATATCGAATACTCGGGCATGAAATTCGGCATGTTCTTCGCCGCCGAATTCTTGCACGTCTTCACCAACGGCATCTTGATGGCGCTGCTATTCTTCGGCGGCTGGCTGGGTCCCTTGTATTACGAATCGCCGCTGATCGCCTTCGGCTGGCTGGGCTTGAAGGGCGGCATCATCTACCTGACCACGCTCTGGCTGCGCAATACCGTGCCGCGCCTGCGCATTGACCAGATCATGGCCTTCAACTGGAAGTTTCTGGTGCCGCTGTCAATCGCCAACTTGATCTTTCTGTCGGCCGCGCTGAAGGTAATGCAAGAAATCGGCTGGGCGCCCCGCGATATCGTCGGCGCAAGCTTTGGCGACTTGATTCCGACCACTGTAATCATGCTGGTCATCAACAGCGCGATGGTCGTCTACCTGCTCGGCATTCTGCGCCAGCGGGGCCGGGAAGCGCGCCGGGAATCGATGTCCGCGCGCGCGCCGCTGGCTCAAGCGGCAGCGGACCAGGGGGCGGCGTAATGGAACTCAACGCAGTCACTATCGGATTCGTCGTCTTCACGATTTTCACACTTGGTGGCGGATTCGGCGTCGTAACCACGCGCAATCTTTTCCAGGGCACGATCTGGCTGATGGTCAGCCTTTTCGGCGTGGCCGGTTTCTTTATATTGCTAAGCGCGCCCTTCCTGGCGGCGGTGCAGATACTGGTCTACATAGGCGCCATCGCTATTCTGATTACCTTCGCCGTCATGCTGACGCGCAGCGTCACGCGCATCAAGGCGCGCTATGTGCGCCTAATCCCAAGTTTCATCGGCTCGCTGGTGTTATTCCTGGTATTGCTGCTTGGCGTAACCATACCGATTTTCGGCGGCCAATTGCCCGAGTCGGCGCCGGAATACGTTGCCACCACGCGCGATCTTGGCGCGGCGCTGGTGGATGAGAACGGCTACGTCGTGCCCTTTATGCTGGCCTCGGTATTATTGACGGCGGCCATGATCGGCGCAATCTTCATCGCTCGCGACGAGACTACCTAGGGGGAGTGACAGAATGGTTCCTCTCTGGATGTATCTGGCGGTGGCGGCGGCTCTGTTCGCGCTGGGTGTCTTCGGCGTGCTGTCGCGGCGCAACGCGGTCGCGATTCTGATGAGCGTCGAGCTGATGCTGAACGCGGTCAATATCAACCTGGTTGCCTTCTGGCGCTACAGCGAAACGGGCACCGACCTGCTGCTCAACGGCTACGCATTCACCGCCTTTGTGCTGATTGTCGCGGCGGCGGAGGCGGCGGTCGGCCTGGCCATCATCATCACCGTTTACCGCAACCGGCGTTCGGTCATACCGGAACAAGCCGTCGCGCTGAAAGGGTAAGGGCCTGATGGACTTCCTCAACGATCCCAACGCACTGCCCTGGCTGATACCCGCCGGGCCCTTGCTGGCCTTTCTGATTATCACCCTGATTACCAATAAGTCGAAACTGGTTCCGGCCACGGACCATCACGAATACGGCGGCCACCATCCCGATTATGAGGGCATGTCCGTGCCCGTAGTTCACCCCTGGAGCCGCGTCATCAGCGTGGCGGTCGGCATGATCGGGGTCATTGCGGCGCTGTTGATTAGCTGGCAGACGCTCAGCAACGCCTCGCAGTTGCATCATATCGGCGAGGAAGTGCTGGCGAGCAGCATCGAATGGATGGACACCGGCGACACGACATTTAATATGGGCGTGCTGGTCGACCCGGCCACGGTCATCATGCTGGTCATGGTGCCCATCGCCGTATTGATGATCTTCATCTACTCCATCGGCTATATGGCTCACGACCCGCGGCAAGCGCGCTTCTTCGCGCTGATTTCGCTTTTCGCCGGCGCCATGCTGACGCTGGTGGTGGCGGATAATGTGCTGCTGCTTTTCGTCGGCTGGGAGATCATGGGCGTCTGCTCCTACATGCTCATCGGCTTCTGGTTCGAGAAGGAAAGCGCCTACAAAGCCGCTATCAAAGCTTTCACCACCACGCGCATCGCCGATGTGGTCATGCTGCTTGGCATCGCCTATCTCTACAGCATCACCGGCACGCTGAGCTTCCGCGAAATCATGTACAACCCGGAAACGCTTGACCTGCTGGCCACGACCACGCCCATCATCTTCGGCGGCTGGACAGTGAGCGCGGCGGGCATCATCGGCATCTTTCTCATCATAGGCACGGTG
>CAZWCV010000013.1:21155-45342 GCA_964632725.1 uncultured Anaerolineaceae bacterium | reverse complement strand
ACCCGTGTCTTGGGCCTGTATTCCTTCCAGGTCGGCATCGAAGGCGGCAACCTGGCGCAGGGCGCGGCCATTTCGCTCTTCGCCTTTCCGCTGCTGCTGGCGATGGCGATCTTCATGCTGCGCACCGCCAGCCGCGCCGAGGTGCGCTGATGGCGGCTCTGACCTGGATACTCACCAACTTCTGGGCGCTGCTCGTGATTGCGCTGGTTCTGCTGATTGGCCTGCGCATCGCCTGGCGCATCCGCAAGTACGGCGCCACGCGGGCGGAGCTGTCGCATATCCTGCGCCGCTCGCCATTCTACTTCGTTGTGCTGGTTTTCTGCTTCTTCGCCGTCTCACCCTTTTTGATTATGTTCCTGCACACCTTCAAGACCGATGGCGACCTCTACCGCCGGCCGCAGCCCTTCATCTTCCGCCAGGAACCCACCATCGAGCACCTGGACGCCCTCTTCAATAACACCGCTTACCTCGACTTCATCCGCAATTCCATCGTGGTGGGCGTCGCCGTCGTCATCATCACGCTCTTTCTCTCGCTGCCCGCCGCCTATGCCCTGGCCCGCCTGACCGGCCGCTGGGGCGAGCGCGCCGGCATATTGATGTTCCTCGTCTACCTCTTGCCGCCGACCCTGCTCTTCATTCCCATGTTCCGCATCGTGGTGCTGCTGGGGCTCAAAGACAGTCCCATGGCGCTGATCGTCGTTTATCCCACCTTCACTGTGCCCTTCAGCATGTGGCTGCTGCAAGGCTTCTTCAAAGCCGTCCCGCCCGAACTTGAAGAAGCCGCGCTGGTGGACGGCTACAACCGCGTCGAAGCCTTCCTGCGCGTGGTCTTGCCGCTGTCGCTGCCCGGCATCATCTCAACGGTCGTCTTCACCTTCACCCTGACCCTGCACGAGTTCATTTACGGCCTGGTCTTCATCGCCGATACGCGCCAGCGCACCCTGAGCGTCGGCGTGCCCACCGAGCTCATCCTGGGCGATGTCTACTTCTGGCAGCCACTGCTGGCTGCCGCCTTAATCATCGCCATTCCCGTCGGCCTGGCTTACAACCTCTTCCTTGACAGCCTGGTGCAAGGTTTTACCATGGGCGCCGTCAAAGGCTGATCATTTTCGTATACGCAAGCATCGAAAACTGTAGGGGCGACTCGGTTTGTCGCCCGCTTAGAAAGCGGAAGCCATGCCCACAATTACCATCACGCTGAACCAAGTCGACGACGCAACCACCGCCGCGCGGATACGCAATCACAACATCGACATCGACCGGCCCCAAGCCAAAGGCGGCCACGACAAAGGCGCTATGGGCGGCGAGCTGCTGCTGGCCTCGCTGGGCGGCTGCTTCAACAGCAATCTGCTGGCGGCCGTCCGCGCCCGCGATCTCGACATCGACGACATCGCCATCGTAGTCAGCGGCGAACTGGCGGAAGCGCCGGCGCGTTTCGCCTCCATCGACATGGTCGTCACCTCCGCCTTCGCCGACCGCGCGACGCTGGAGAAGCTCGTGACCATGTCGGAGCGCGCCTGCATCGTCGCCAATACGCTAAAGGGCTCGGTCGATCTTAAGGTCTCTGTAGGCTGATGCCGATTTCGGCCTACATCAGAAACATCCGCGCCAAAATCGGCCCTGATCTGCTGCTGCTGCCCGGCGTGACCGCGGTCGTCGTCAATCAGCGCGACGAGGTCCTGCTGCAACTGCGCCGCGACACCCAAACCTGGGCGCCACCCAGCGGTGGCGTTGAACCCGGCGAAACCGTCGCTGAAACCGCCATCCGCGAGGTATACGAGGAAACCGGTATATCAGTCGAGCCCGAACGCGTGGTAGCCGTGCTTTCGGGCCGCGACTACAAGGTGACCTACCCCAACGGCGACCAAATGGCGACGGTGACGACCGTGTTCCGCTGCCGGCCGACTGACGCAAGCGCGCCGCGCGTCAATGATGACGAATCGCTGGATATCCGCTACTTCCCGCGCGCTGCTCTGCCAGAGAACATGCTGCCCCGCCACAGGCGCATCATCGCGCTGGCGCTGAAAGACGACGCGCAAACTTATTTCGACCCGCCCTCGACGTAAACAGCGCGGAAATCATCACGATTCAAATCGCTACGCCACTCACCCGTCGCGCAGAGCAAGGCGCCGATCCGCCCGATCTCGTCGGAAGACTTGGCGCCCATGCCATTGCCCGCCGTCGCTGCGTACAAGCGGCCCGCGTCCAGAGCGTCAATGTAGGGATTGCCGTGCGCCGAATAGGTGATCAGGCAAGGTACGGTTCGATACGACAGCACCTGCAAATCCGTGATCAGCCTGTGCAGCGCCGTCTGCATGTCGATGCCAGTGACGGAATCGCCGTCGCTCTGGAACCAGGGCAAGAGCTCGCGGTCGTTTTCGCCGGCGTCGAAGAACTGCTCGTCGCGTCCGCCGGGCCCCAGCTTGATGTAAGTCTTGCCATCGGGGTAGCGCACAGGCGGCAGCATGTAAAGCGACTCGACCTCGGGATGATCGAATGTGGTAATGATTGCCGGCATCCCGCGCAGCCGTGCGCTTTCTTCCGGCGGTATCTCCGCCAGCAGAATCGTATGCGATTTGGTCGGCAATTCCAGCTTGCGCCGCAGCAAGGTATTGCTGTAGCCTCCGGCGGTCAGCAGCGCCTTGCCGGCGCTTACCTCGCTGCCTTCACGCGTGCGAATCGACACGCCATCGCCGCGAGTCTCCAGCGAATCGACAATCTCGCGCATGACAGTCGCGCCCCGAGCCTGCGCCGCAGTTAGTTGCGCTTCGATCAGCTGTCGCGGATTGATGTAACCGGCTTCGCCCGTCTCGTCCCAGGCGACGAAGTCATCGGAGAAGCTGAGAAAGGGATATCGCTCGCGGCAGCCTGCGGCATCCAAGCGCCGGTGCGGCGGCTGATACGCGGCGGCGCAGGCCTCTACTTCAGCGACCCGCTCGGCGATATCGGTCGCGCGCAAGCAGCCGGCGCGGTGATGGAAGACCACGCCGCTCTCGGCTTTGATGTCCGCATAGCGCGCGATCGACTCGCGGGCCAGCTGGCCCCAGAGCGGGCTGGGATCCAGGACGCGCGTGATGCGCCCCTGATCGTAGTGGCTGGCGAAGACGCCCGTATGCGTCGTGCGCTCGCGCGGCTCAGCCGGCCCAATGCCGCAGACCTTCAACTCCGGACAGCTGACCGTCAAGTGTCGCAGCGCCGCGCTGCCTATAAGTCCGTTGCCGATCACGGCTATGTCATAGGTCGTCATGCTCTGCCTTTCACCAAGATATGCCGAAGTTCGCGTCGCCTGTGGACTTGAAACCGCTTCAATTAGAACCGCTCGGCAAGCAAGCGTCAACGCCCTGGCTGATCTGGCGTCGGTAAACTTCGCTAAACCGCCGACTTTTCGTCCAATAGAAAAACTCCGTCCCCTCAGTGGGACCAAGTTTGTTATGAGAAATCACAAGTTAAGTCGAATCGTAGGGGCGACTTATTAAGTCGCCCGAAAACTCGAACTGAAACAGCGGGCGACCTGATAGGTCGCCCCTACGGTCAGCCTTCCGATTATCCCATCATTTACATGGATCTACTTCTGTGCCTCTGGCGCTTACCGTCCGGATTAAAGACGCCATTGCCTCGCTCCCGTTTCGCAGGCATGATGACTGACTATCGGGAAAAGCTGGCTAGAGGCCACCCATGAGCAAACTTTACGGCCATGTGCCGGAAGACAAACTGGCGCTCTACAAACGACTCATCGACGCCCACCCGGAAATCGAGCTGAAGGGCGGCAAGAAGTTGCCCTACACCTCACATAATGGCAATATGTTCAGCCAGCTCAATAAAGCCGGCACGGTCGGACTGCGCATGGACAAGGCGGAAAGGGAGGCCTTTCTGGCGGAATACAATGGCGAACTGCTGGTGACCTACGGGACGGTCATGAAGGAGTATGTGGCCGTGCCCGATCAGCTGCTGCAAGACACCCCCCGCCTCCTGCCCTGGCTCAAACTGAGTTACGCCTACGCCAGGACGCTCAAGCCCCAAGCGCGAAAACGCAAAGGCTAATTTGCCGGCTACACCGTAAAGGAGCGAACTAATGCCCGCCATCGAACTAGAGATCCGCGACCCGCAGCTGAACGACTTCTTCGACCGCGATGCCGAAATCGAGACTGTCGCGGACGGCCTGAAGTTCCTCGAAGGCCCGGTCTGGCACCCTTACGAGAAGCACCTGCGCTTCAGCGACATCCTCGGCAACTCCACTTTACAGTGGTCGGCGGACGCCGGCTTGAGCCTGTACCGGCGCAACAGCCACATGGCCAACGGAAATTCCTACGACCGGGAAGGCAGGCTGCTCAGCTGTCACCACGCCAGCAGCCGCGTGACGCGCATGGACGGCGATGAGATGACCACGCTCGCCTCCCATTTCAACGGCGCCGAGCTCAACAGTCCCAACGACATCGTGGTCAGGCGCGACGGCAGCGTCTACTTCACCGATCCCCCGTTCGGGCGCGAGCCGAAGGTGGGCATCCCGCGCCCGACCCAACTCGATTTCAACGGCGTTTATCGCTGGGACCCGACAGACAATTCGCTGACGCTGCTGACCCAGGCGCTGAACCGACCCAACGGCTTGTGCTTTTCCGCCGACGAATCGCTGCTCTATATCAATGACAGCCCCGAATACAAAATCTACGTCTTCGATGTTGCGGCGGATGGCGCGCTCTCGAATCAGCGCCTCTTTGCGGAGACGACAGGCGATGGTCCCGGCGTGCCCGATGGCATGAAGATCGACAGCGAGGGCAACCTGTACTGCTGCGCCCAGGGCGGCTTGCACATCTTCCGCGCGGACGGTCGCTGTCTCGGTCGCCTGCGGACGCCGATGCAGATCACCAATTTCACCTGGGGCGACGATGATCTTTGCAGCTTGTACCTGACCGGCATCACGACGCTCTACCGCGTTCGCGCGCGCATTCCAGGCCTTCCGCTGTTCTGACGACTACGCGTCGGCCCGGCGCCAAGACCTCAGCCGCCTAGCAAGCCACCAGGGGATCCGCGGGCAATCCCGCGCGCGGCAGCCAATAATACATGCGCCCGTGAGCAATATCGCAAGTCTCCGCGATTCGGCGTCGCTGCGTTTCATCGTCGGCGTAAGCGTCAATATGAATGACGCGCTCGCCGCCCAGCGCCCGTTGCGCCAGCGCCCGCTCCCCATCATCTTCTGAGCGCGCGAAACGCTCCAGCAGCGTCTTCACCCGCGGCCTCAATTCCAGGCGCGCCGAGCCGAATACGATAGCAAAGCGATACTCCGGATGCTCCATCAGTCGGGTCAAGGCGTCGAATGCCGCCGGCGATATGTCTCCACACTGACGTCCCTCGTCGCCCGCCAGCATACTCAATGCCCGCCGCCGCAACTTGCGCTTGAGCGACGAATCGCGCGCGATCGCTTCCAGTCGCGCGACAATCTCCGCATAAGCCAGGTAGTTGCCGCTGGCTTGAATCGCGACTGCGCAGACGCGCCGCGCATCATCATTCAGGCCCGCAAGCACCCCGCGCATGGCCGCCTCCCCGCGCTGATGCTGCAAGACGCGCAACATCAACACCCGCTGGTTACGATCCCCTTCCGCCATGCCGGCGAGCGCGCGCTCGACAACGAGCTCAGCGGCCGGATTGCCTGTCAGCCGCATGGCCTCCGCCGGCTGCAACTGGGAATAGGCGCTGTAGGCGTCGCGCAGCAATCTCATGTCGGCGATGCTGAGCATGGGCCAGTTTCTCCACATCAATAAGCGGCGGGCAGCCTGTTAGATGCTCGACACATTTCAGAATCTTTAGCAATGATCCCCCGCCGCATACATTAGCATACCGGGATTCCAGCGGCGACTCAAGCTCCACGGGTCTAATCCCGCCCGTTTGCAAAGCGAATCGGGAGTTTCTATACTCCGGCTGTGGACAAGCTGAAATAATAGGGCTGCGCTTATGAGCCTGCGCGTCGCCGGCATCCAAATGCCCGTCACCCGCGATATCGCCGCCAACCGGCAGTGTATTGAAAACGCGATCGCCTGGGCGAGCGCCGAACAGGCCGATATTCTGTTGACGCCGGAAGGGTCGCTCAGCGGTTACACGCACGAATTTGATGTCGAGGCAACGCGCGACGCGCTGCAAGGAGTCACCGCGGCCGCCGCTCGCGCGCGGGTTGGGTTGGCGCTCGGCACCTGCTTTGTCGAAGCATCAGACGGCAAAACCTACAACCAACTGCGCTTCTACGCGCCCGACGGGACTTTTCTCGGTTTCCATAGCAAGACCTTGCCGACCGGCTCCCTGTGCGCCCAGCCCGTCGGCGAAATCAACCACTACGCGATTCGACCGCTGCGCTCCATTCAATTTGCGGATCAAACAATCGGCGGCTTGATTTGCAACGACCTTTGGGCCAACCCGATCTGCACGCCCATGCCCGATACTCACCTCACACACAAGCTGGCGGCGCTTGGCGCCCGCGTGATCTTCCACGCGGTCAATGGCGGGCGCAGTCGCGCCGAGTGGTCCGACGTGAATTGGCAATTTCACAGCAGCAATCTGCGTATGCGCGCCCGCGCCAGCGGCATCTGGATCGTCACAGTGGACAGCTGCGAGCCGGTGGACATTCGCTGTTCGGCGCCCTCCGGCGTGGTTGACCCCAAGGGAGACTGGCGCCGCCAAACGCGCGACACCGGCCCGGATCGCTTTGTCTATACGATTCCCGCGCAGCTCTGAACCAATTTCGGTATTGACCAGCGCGTAGGGCGACTTATGCTTGATGCCGCGCCGGCGCTCTCGCCAAATAGGCGGCAAAGGCCGGCAGACCAATGACCAGCAGATTTACACAGGAGACTATACCTTGGCGCAATTTGGATTACTCTATGTAGGCGAGCCACAATTTTCTGGTTCGGAAGAAGAAGCCCAGGCGCACCAGCAGAAATACTTCGCCTGGCTCGGCGGCCTGGGCGATGCGATCGTCAATCGAGGCATGCCATTTGGTCCGCCCACGCGTGTAGACGCCAGCGGCGTATCCTCTGAACCACGTGAAGATCGCCTCACTGGCATAACGATCATTGAAGCAGACGACATGGACGCCGCCGTCGAGATTGCCAAGAGTTGCCCCTATATTGAGGTGGCCGCCCTCGACGTTGTGCAGATCTTCGAAATGTAAGGACTGTTTTCGCCACACCCTGTCGGCGCCCCAGTAATAACAGCCGGCAGGCAGACTCTCTTTGCGATCGGCAAATCTTGTGCCTCCAGCCGTGGGGCGCTAAACTCGTTCCCAGTATTCACCAAGTCATCCTTCAGCAATGAGTTTGAATCTGCGCTATATGCGGCTGGCTGACATTCGTCAAGTAGCGGCGATTGACGTCATCTGTTTCGAGCCGCCCTGGTCCTACGAATCTTATTCATTCGAGATTACGGAATCAGACGTTAGCCATATGGTCGTCCTGGAAAAGCTGTCTGACGAAGCGCCGCCAATTCCAAAGCAGCGCCAATCGCTGCGTTCCCGCCTGAGCGACCGGCTGCGCGGCACTTCGCCAGCGCTGACCGGCGCCGGTGAAATCCTGGGTTACGGCGGCTTGTGGAAGATCGAGGGCGAGGCGCATATCAGCACCATCGCGATTCACCCCGCCAACCGCGGCCATGGTTACGGGGAGATCTTGCTGGCCGGCATGTTCGGCAAGGCGGCGCAACTGAACGCCGAGTTCATCGTGCTCGAGGTGCGCGTCAGCAATACGGTCGCGCAGAGTCTCTACCGAAAGTACGGCTTCAACCGCGTCGCGCGCAAGAAGAACTACTATCGCGGCGATAACGAGGATGCCTGGGACATGCGCGTTTCGCTTGATCGCGACACTCGCCTTCGCTTCGGCCGGCTTTACGAGAAGCTGCGCCGGCAGCACGGATTCAGCGATGCTTACAGCCGCTCGCCGCGCCCGCGGGGGTGAGTATGCTATAATGTTTGCAGCTTGATGTGTAGCATACAAGCTGCGATTTTGACTAACAAAGAATCGCAATATATGGCTAGGAAAGCACACGCATGCATGAATTAAGGCAGGTAGATGGCACTCCATTTGAATACTATGAAACCATCGAAGGGCGTCTGGAGGATCTACACCATCGTGTCCTGGAGATGCGGCGAGTTGGTAAACTTAGTCCCAGCACGCTGGAACACATTCATAACCTATTTAAGACCAAAGGGATCTACCACTCGAATGCAATTGAGGGGAATGCGCTCACAATTGGAGAAACTCAGCTGGTCGTGGAAATGGGAATTACCATAACGGGAAAATCATTGCGAGACCAGGCGGAAGCGAAGAATCTCTCCTATGCCATAGATTTTATGAAAGATCTAGCTACAAACAGAGAACGTCCAATTACCGCAAGTGACATAAGGCAAATCCACAACCTGATTCTTTCTGATATAGACAATGAACAAGCGGGTAAGTATCGAGAGGGCAGAGTAAAGATCTCCGGCTCTGAATATGAGCCACCTGATGCACATATAGTTCCTCAGCAAATGGATGAATTGGGAAGATATATTGTACGAGTTACAGACCCTGAAAATGAAGTACAGAATTTCCCAATAGTATGCGCTGCGGCAGCTCACGCCAGGTTGGCTCAGATTCATCCTTTTGTAGACGGCAATGGTAGGACAGCTCGCATCCTGATGAATCTGATTCTAATGAGATTGGGATACACTATCTGTATCATTACACGAGAAGATAGGCTTCGGTATTATGACTCGCTAGAAGAATCACAAGCAGGTGATTTGACTCCTCTAATCTCGTTGATGTATGAAAACGTAGAAGAGAGCCTTTTGGAATGGGAGAAGGCCGCAGAAGAGGAGCGAAAAAGACAAGAGTTGATTGAGTCCGTTAGACGTCGCTTAGAGGGGCCAGAGCTAAATCGGGTTACAAACGAGTACACTGTTTGGCTTAGCGGTATGGAGCTATTCAAGAACTACTTCAGGCAAATCGTAGATAGTCTGAACGAACAGATTACATTTAGAAGCGTCAAGGTACAGTTCAAGGAATACGACTCCTTGGACTTGGAAAAATATCGTAGCCTCAGTAATGAAATGCCAGCGAAAAAGACTTGGTTCTTCCGAATCATCTTCGCAAGAGGAAGTAAGAGCGTAAGGTATCTTTTCTTCTTTGGATACCCAAATTACAGATTGAGACAACGTACACCAGTTGTCCTGATCCTCGCAAAAGGTATAGACTACGAGTGGGAGTACCTCCCCTTAGAAGACATCACCCAATCTAACATTCCAGACATGTACCAAGTCGGTTATGACATGAATGATGAGACATTCGTCGCCCTAACTGTAAGCGGCGTCGAAGAGGGCAAAGTCGAATTTCTTGCGACAAAATTCTTCAATCAAGTCGTCCAACGCGACTTCGGCGGCTAGTCCCGCAGCGCCCGCATCCCGTTCAGCGACGCCGTCAACAGCAAGCATACCGCCATTAAGCCAGCCCTCGCCTCGGTCGCGTTATCTCATGCCCCTAGTCGAATTCGGTGGGCAAATCCGGCTCGCGCCAATGCTTGAACCAGCGCGCGATTTGTTCGGCGGTTACGCGGCCAAGCGATAGCGGCGGCAGATTCTCCTCGCTGAACCAGTCGACATCTGTCGTCTCCGCGCTTGTTCGCGCCGCGCCGCCAACCAGTTCGCAAAGAAACGCCAATTTGTATACATCATGCGCCGACGGCGGGTGACGCCGTTTACGATCTTCCACCGCCAGCAATTTGACCGCCCGCGCCTCGTAGCCGCTTTCTTCGCGGATTTCGCGCTCGACCGCTTGCGAGGGCGAGTCGCCGATATCGGCCCAGCCCCCGGGCAGCGTCCACAAGCCATCGACCGCTTCCCGCACCAGCAGAACCTCGCCATCCCTGAATACCGCCCCGCGAACATCGACCTTGGGCGTGACATAGCCGTCATCCAACTCCAGCACGGCCTTTACGCGCACGCTGTCAGTTCCGGCGGCATCCGCCAGCATCTGCGCAGCGATGTCCAGCAGCTGCTCGTAGCGGTCGGTATCATAGTGGTTCTCCGAATAATGGAGGCCCGTTTGCGCCAGAGCCGCTATCTTCTTCGCCCAATTAACTTGATCAGTCATGACTGCCCCGGAAGTCTCGTTGGTCGTGGCATTATACACGCCTGGCCCGTCCGCATTATCTGTGTAAAACAGTCGCCGCGGGCCTCACATCGCCAGCTGTAGGGGCGAGCCTTGGCTCGTCCACACGCACACCCGCCAAAGCCCATCGCCTTTAAGGCCGAGCCGGTGGCGCGCCCCTGCCGGTTCTCAGTTTCGAGCGCTCGGCGCTGTAATCAAGATCTCCTTTTTTATGGTAGTCTGCCGCTGACGGCCGCCAAACGAGCGCTTGGCTCAATGTGGTAAGATAAGCGCACTGAGCGAGCGAGCCCGGCGGCATGACTCCCTACCGCAAAATCAAGCGCGACTACCGAAGGCAATTCTTCAGCGACCGCAGGCGCGGCTTTTCAGGCATCTCGCTGCTGCTCCTGCTCCTTTTCCTCCTTTGCGTCGCGGGCGCCATTCTCGCTTTCGGTTACGTCTTCAGGGCCGAGGTGGAAGCCACCGTGAACGAATTCATGGGCACACCGCGGCCGACGCCTACGCTGCTGGCGAACCAGTACGCCCAGCGTGGCTTCAACAGCTTTCTTGAAGGCGAGCTTGAGGCGGCGCTTGCCGACTTTGAACTGGCCGTCGCTCAGCGTCCCGCCAATGTCGGCTATCTCTACGAACTCGGCATCATCCTGCTCGAATCGGGCAATGATCAGTTGGCTGTCGTAAACGGCGATAAAGCCATTGAAGCGGCGCCAACCGACGTCCGCGGCTATGCGCTAAAAGCGCGCGCCTTAATGTGGAGCGACCCGGCGTCAGCCATACCGGTCGCGGTTCAGGGCCTGGAATACGACCCCGACTTCGCGCCCCTGCACGCGGCGCTGGCGATCGCCTATACCAATATCGGGCGCTATGCCGAGGGCTTGCAGCGAGGCATCCGCGCGACCGAGCTTGATCCGCTGGATTCATTTGGCTTCCGCGCTTATTCGATTCCGCTCATTTACACCGGCCGCAGCAGCGAAGCCATCGCCGCCCTGGAAAAAGCCGTGGCCATCAGCCCCAAGCTGACAGCGCCTTACTTCGAGCTGGCCGCGCAATACCGCAAAGAGAATTACCAGGAAATGGCGGTGGGCATTTATCGCCGCATCCTCGAGTTGGAGCCGACCAGCGCCAAAGCCTACCTGCGCATCTGCCAAACCTACGCGGAGATCGGCGAATTCCTGGAAGGCACGCGCTTCTGCGAGACCGCCACCGAGATTGACGCGACTTACGCGCCCGCCTGGCAGTACCTGGGCCAGCTGCAATACAACCGCCGCAACTACGAGAGCGCGCTTGATTCGCTGGAAAACTGCGTCGCCAATGGCTCGGCAGCGGTCGAATGCTACTACATACGCGGCCTGGCCTATTACTTTCTGGGGGAATGCTCCACCGCCTGGGACGTATTGCTGGAAGCATTTCTCTACACCAGCGAACCGAGCATAATCGATATCATCAACACGGGCCTGGGCGATATTCGTAACAACTGCCCCGGCTTCGAAAGCGTTCAACTTCCGACGCCTATCCCGCCCACGCCTGTCCCGCCCACGCCCATCGGAGGCATCTAGGGTGAAGATCCAGCGTGATTACACGCAACCCTTTTTCCGCGAGCCCAAACGCCATCCGCTTCGCAACATGCTCATCGCCGCGCTAATGGGATTACTGCTGGGCCTGGCCGTAGTCTGGCAGCGGGACGAGCTGACGGGAGTCTTCCAGCGCTTCAGCGCCAGCCCGCCCACGCCCACGCCGCTGCCCAGCGAGCTGGCCACGCGCGCGTCGGCGCTATTCCTGGCAGGCGACTTCAGCGACGCCGAAACGCTGCTGGCCAAGGCGGTCGCCGAACGCCCCAACAACATCGCCTACCTTTACGAGCACGGCCGCCTGCTGATTGAGCTGGGCCGCTACGACGAAGCGCATGATCATGGCGCCGCCATCACCGAGATCGACGCCCGCGACCCGCGCGGCTTCGCGCTGAAAGCCACGGCTCTGACCTGGCAGGGTCAGGCGTCCGTCGCCATTCCTATCGCCCTGTCCGGGCTGGAGCTTAACCCGCGCTTCACCCCGCTCTACGCGGCGCTGGCGCGCGCCTACGTCGATACGCAGCGCTGGACCGACGGTCTGGAAGCCGGCGAGCGCGGCCTGTCCATCGACGATAGCGATGCCGATCTGACTCGCGCCTACGCTTACGCGCTGCAATCGGTCGGCTCCTACAACGACGCCGAGCTTTATCTGCAGCGCGCCCTGCAGCTGAGACCCACTTACCTGCCGATTCACTTTGAGCTGGCCGGGCTGTATCTGGCGCGCGATGACGACCAGAGCGCCATCGACATCTACAATCGCATCCTCTCGCTCAAGCCGCGCAACGCCCGCGCCATGCTGCGGCTCTGCCTGGCCTATCGCAAGGTGGGCGAATTCGCGCGCGCCCTGGGCTTCTGCCAGGACTCGGTGGACGAAGCGCCGGCCGACGCCGAGGCCCAGTTTCAACTCGGCTTGCTGTATTATCGCGAGCGCCGGTTCGAGGCCTCGCGCGACGCATTTCAGCAGTGCCTGCGTTACGACGATGGCTTCTACGAGCTGTCTTGCCGCTATCGCCTGGGGCTGTCGCATTATTACACCGGCGGCTGCACCCTGGGCTGGAGCTTGCTGCGGGATTCGCTGGCTCTGGCGCAAGCGGCGGGCGACAGCGCCACAATCAGCAACATCTTGCAAGGCCTGGACGCCATCGAGAACGATCCGCAGTGCGTGGACGAGGCGGCCGCGCCCGTGACCATTCAGGATTGACCGGCGCAAGACGCTCCTTTAGCCTACTCGCGTTCAGCCACCCCGGCGGATAAGCATGAGCGTACTCGATACCAGCCTGAGGCTTTACCGCAAAACGCTGAAGCGGATTCGGCCGGCGCATATCGCCCTGCACCGCTTGCTGGGCGGGCTGCTGCTGCCCGGGTTGGAGCGCGCCACCGGCTTCCAGACCATCGCCGAGGACCCCTTCTGGTTCCGCCTGGAGCTGCTGACGCGCCAGCATGAACGCGAAACCCGCCAACTGCTCGAGCGCCTGGCCCGGCCGGGCATGGTCGCCCTGGACATCGGCGCCCATGTCGGCTATTTCACCCGCCTGCTGGCGGATTGCGCCGGCGCAAAGGGCCGCGTCATCGCCATCGAGGCCAACCCCAGCACCCACCGCGTGCTGCAGCGCAACACTCGCCATCTGCCCACTGTCAGCGCGCTGCAGCTGGCCGCCGCCGAGCGCGAAGGCAGCGCCGAGCTCTACGACTACCTGATGATGTCGGCCAGCGGCTCGCTGCACTACGACGAGTCGCTGGCGCATGAGCAGCGGGCGCGGATGGGCGCGGGCGATGTGGCGCCGCGGCGCGAAGCCGGCTTCGAGATGCAGCGCTATCACGTGCGCACGGCCGCCATCGACGACTGCCTGGCCGAACTCGGCCTTGGGCAAGTCGACCTGGTCAAGATGGACATCGAAGGCGCCGAGCTGGCCGCCCTGCGCGGCATGCAGCGGACCATCGCGGCTTCGCCCAACCTGGCCCTGGTGATGGAGTACAACCCGGGCGCGCTGGCGGCCTTCGGGCATGAGCCGGCCGCGGCGCTGGGCGAAGCGCTGGGGCTGGGCTTCGGGCGCGTGCAGGCTATCGAAGCGGACGGCGCGCTGACCGACTGGGGCGATGCCGCCCTGGTGGAGCGGGAGACTGCGCGCCTGCTGGCGGGCATGGGCGTGGTCAACTTGCTGTTTACGAAGTGAATACGTTAAGGTTTCGCCACAGAGGTGGGTTTGCTTGTGGGACTATCTACATTGCTCGGTCGCGCGGGATAATGGAGGGACTGCGGACAACGTGGACTCAGTCACTGTGTACTGTAAAGAGACACTGGGCTCGTTTCCTGTGGTCGGGCGGGTTCGCTTTGGGTAAGAGGAATTAGCTCCTGTCGGGTGTGTATGTGCGGTCTGTGGTGACAGTAGCGCGAGCGCGTGAGAGAACGGCGACTGTTTCGTCGCGCCCGGAAGCTGTACCGCGGAGTTGAACGGAAGAACCAATCACCATCAGTTTGCGGGAAAGATTTGACTAAACGCTTGAAGGTAGCTCATCAGTAATGTCTAGTCATGGAACTTGAAGTTGGATGGGTTAATAAGTTGCCACTTTTGACCCGTGCGCTCCATGTAACCTTCGACCGAGATTTGCCGATGTTCGCTATGAGCGGTAATCGCCGCAGCATACTCCTTTTTTCCCAATGCCACTTCAATAGTGCGGGAGCGGCCTTGTCCGGGATTCCATCTAATGAGTATAGTTCTTTTCTCAGAATGCTCACGTCGCGGATCTTCAGGCGAGTTCAAATTGACAATGTTGCCATGAACAGTAAGCGGCTCTGGATCTTTCTCCCTTAGCACTTTGCTCGCAGCTTGAAGAACAGCTACGTGTCGTCGCGCAATTGTAAACGAATGTGAACTTTGAAGGTCCGATGCGACGCTAATCCTGCCCGCCCACCTGAAACTGTATTCGATCGAGTGACGGCCCTCATTTGACATTGCAATTACGGCATCGCACATGTTGGCGTTGAACCCGTTCACGTAACCGTCGACCAGTGGTTGTTCGCTATCTTGGCTGGCTGCAGTCTGAGTCGCAGCAAAGCCTCGTGCGATCCTCTCCAAAGCAAGTCGGTTAATCGGTCGCGGCTCTTCATCGTCAAACATGTGCAGTTGCACTGCTGGAGCGACTACGGATTCTATTTGATAGCCGAAGCTTCCTGGAAAAGTGTGTCCAAACTGATAATATTCATCAAGTTCACTGGCCGACGATGGCATGTTCGGAATAAACCGTTCAACCCTTCGTTCCAGGTATATTGCACCGGAAAACAGCTTTCTAAGCTCAGAAACATGCTTCACCGCTTCGCGAATTGGTACTGAATTTGGCGCAGCGGTGTCTTGTATTCTAGCTCTGAAGATATCGCGATCAAATCCAATAATCTCTGCCTTAACGGTCTCCGGTTCCTTATCCGCAAACCCTGAAACAGTTCTAACGATACCGTCCACGATAGCCTCGTAGTCAGGTGCCTCAGTATTCTTAGGCAAAAACACGTCCACGCTATCGCCGTTTATGTCCTTGTATCCTTCAAATATGTACCAGCGTGAATTTTCGGCGACCAACTTCCACTCGTTCGCCTCAAGATAGGCAACCAGATCCTCTGAAGAAAGGTTTCTATAGCTGACGGTCGTCATCGCCCTTTCGCCTCTCACTTCTTACTTTATTGATGAGGAATTGAACGGCACTGGGGTCAAACACCTGTATCTTAGGTATCTTAACTGCCTTGCTATCCTTGTTCGTAGACGTGCACCAATCAGGCTCTTTCCAATAGCAGCATTTTCTAAGGCTCAAAGCTTTTTCATCCAAAGTCATCCAGTCATCATGGTTATCGGGCAAATCGAAAACGACGAGAAAAATCGGAAGCAGTCCGTCCCAGTTCGCAAGCTTGTTGTAAGCTTCAATCTTTAGGTCAGCTACAATGAAACTATCCTTATACCTGAAACCCTTACTTGCCTTCAATTGCAACGTATATACAGGACCACGGTCTATTTGTTTTCCGCGACTGTCAATTATTGTATCGTTAATGGTGATGTCGATTCCTCTGTCTCGATTTGGTGCGTTGTGAGTCTTGCCTGCTCGTGCAACTACGGCTTTGATATACGCAAGCTGCAAGTCTTCCTCCATGCTATTGAAATCCATAGGCGTATATACACTTTCTTATGCACAATCTGTCAGCAACTGGAATTGGCAGCATCCCCACTCAAAATCTTAACTTAGAAATGTGATTCTTCGCAAGATCAGCGACGGCAATTCGTGTGGCTTCACAGCACCACCCCCGCCTCCACACCCCCGACCTCCGCCGCCAGCGTCCGCCACGCTTCGCCGATGCGCCCAAAGCCCTCCTCAATCGCCGCGGGCCGATGTATCCCGAAGTTGAGCCGCATCGCCTGCCCACCGCCCTCGCCCGTGTAAAACAGCCCGCCAATGGCGAAGGCCACATCGCGCTGCAGCCCGGCGATGAATGTCTCGGCCGCGCTTGGTCCACCCTCCGGCAGCTCGACCCACAGGTAAAGCCCGCCCTGCGGCGAGAACCACTTGCTGCCCGCCGGAAAATAGCGCTGAGCCGCCGCCAGCGCCGCCACCCGCCGGCGCCGCAACTCGATGCGGTTGCGCTCCAGCTGCTGAGCCAGTACGCCCCGCTCCAGCAACAGGTGGATGGCGCGCTGGTGCAAGCCGGAGGTGGAGATATCAGCCGCCTGCTTGACGCGCGACAGCCGCTCGTTGTAGGCCTCGCCGGCGATCAGATAGCCGATGCGGATGCCCGGCAGCAGCACTTTGGTGAAGGCGTTGGTGTGGATGACGACGCCGCTGTCGTCCAGCGCTTTGAGCGGCGGCAGCTCCTCGCCTTCAAAGCGGAATTCGCGGTAGACCTCATCCTCAAGCACCGGCACGCCATGCCGCGCCGCCAACCGCACCAGCTGGCGGCGGCGGTGCATCGGCATCAGGTGGCCGGTCGGGTTCTGGTAGCTGGGCATGACATAGATCAGGCGCGGTCGCAAGTCACCGATGACATTTTCGAGCGCGTCGATGCGGATGCCGTCCTGGTCGATGGGGATGCCGTGGATGCGCACGCGGCGCGCCTGGGCGATGTCGATCACGCCCAGGTAAGTCGGGTCGGCCGTGACCAGCGTATCGCCCGGGCTCAGCAGCGACTGCAGCACCAGGTCGATGGCTTGCTGGGCGCCGCCGGTTATCAGCACATCGTCGAGCCGGCACTGGATGCCGATGGCGCGCACGTAGTCGCGCACGGCGCTGCGCAGCGGCAGGTAGCCCTCGGCCGCTTCGTATGACAGCGCCGCCGCGCCGTCGCGGTCAATGACCTGGTTGAGCGCGTCTTGCAGGTAGCGCACCGGGAAGAACTCGCTGGGCGGGGCGCCGCTGCTGAAGTCGATGACGCCGCTTTTGCGGACCAGGCGCATCATGTCGCGGATGGCGGCGGCGCGCTGGCGTTCCTGCGGCGGTGGATGCTGCGGCTTTTCGGCGGTCGCGTTCTGGCGGTCGCGGGCGACGAAGGTGCCGCGGCCAGCCCGCGCGCTGAGGTAGCCGGCGGCGCGCAACTCGCTGTAAGCGTTGACCACGCTGATGCGGCTGATACCCAGCCGTCGGGCCAGTGCGCGGCTGGCGGGCAGGCGCGTCCCGGCCGGCAGGTCTCCGCTCTCGATCTGACTGCGTATCTGAGTGATAAGCTGACGATAAAGCGGCTCTTCGCCTTGGCGCTGGAGCGCGATGTCGAGCGCGTACCTGGGCATGCGCGGGTCTCCTCCCATTGGCCAACATCGGCATCAATCCAATTTTAAGGCCATGTATAGCCAATGACAAATCGGAGCCTCAAGCGAGCTTGAAAAGGGCGCAACGGGAAAAATTTGACAAGCATGAACACTTTAAGATAGAGTATTTATACAAACTGTCTACAAAGAGAGTTTCTGTGATAAGCGCCATGAATAAGTATGAGACCTTAAGAAAATTTTCAATAGTTGGTTTGTTGTGGCTCCTTTTTTGGGTGTCTGCAAGCGCGCTGGCGCAGAACGCTCCCCAATCAGTGCGAGTGTACAGAGACTGCGACGACAACGTTTTCGTGGACTGGTCGGCGGTGGCGGGCGTCTCCAGCTACAGCGTTTCCATCAGCGGAGGCGGCTCTTCCGGTGAACGCCGCATGGGATCAACCGGAGAGACTTCACTTTCCCTCGGGAACTTGCAATCGGGTTCATACAATATTTTCGTGGATACGGACCAGGGAACCTACGGCACGACCTCGGCCAGCCTGGGCATGTCGAACTGCCCGGAATTTGTACCGCCACCGCCGCATTTTGACTGCGCTGATATACCACACCGCGTGATCCTTAACGCTATCGGACAAGGCACAAACTGCCAGACAGTCGTCCCCGGCGGGATTGGCGATCCATCGTTGATCGCCGCCGGCGTACTCGACGCGATTGATATTTGGGGGCGCGCTTCGGATGTACGCTTCTGCTTCCTCCAGCGGGGACGTCTGGTGTTTGTGGACACCTCCATGTCGCCAAGAGTGGTATCGCATTTGCCTGCTGAGTACATAGACGGCATGACCTGCGGCGCGTTGAACCGGACCGGGATGGTCGCGCTCTTGCGCCCGGATGAAACAGCCGCCGTCATTGCCCCGGACCCGGCGCCCTTGCCGGAACAGGAGGAAGCTGTCAGCGCCGATGTCTGCCAGGTGACGGCTGCGGATATTCTTAGCCTGCGCGCCGGCCCCAGCGTCTTCTACACGCGTCTGGAAACCATGCCCAGGGGCACACGGTTGCTGGCCGAGGCGCGAAATGGCGATTGGATCCTGGTCAAATTCAAAGGGCAGTGGGGCTGGTCCAGCGGAATGTACCTGACACAGAGCGCCGGTTGCGATGCCCTTGGAGAATCGACTCGGGTGTACTTGCCGCTCAGGCGCGAATCCGAATCAAGCGCGGGGGAAGAGCAGGCGGAGCCGCTCTCGCCGGCGCAGGCGGATTCCATTCAGCCAGGCGCCTACGTACTGATTGATTGCCGCCTGACGACCGGAGACATTATCAATTTGCGGGCCGAACCCGGGACCGAGCACAGTATTTTGGCCGAGATTCCTTTCCGCACGCAGCTGATTGCGCTGGACAGGTCGGGCGACTGGTTCCAGGTCGAATATGACGGCAATTCCGGCTGGGTCAACATAGACTACGTATTCAGGCGCGGCGCTTGCGGCTGAATTGACAGCGAGGGCTAGTGGCGATACGCAGCGACAGCGCCGGCAACGAGGCAAGTTACTTGCGCGATATGTTGGCGCCGGATGTCGGAGATGTGCTGGAGATCGGCTGCGGCGACGGGCGTCTCACGCGTAAATACGCTGACCTGCCGCGCTGGATAGTCGGCCTTGACTTGCCGGACGCGTTGCCGCAGGCCGGCGCCGAGCCCCTGCCGGCGTCTGTGCGTTTGGCGGCGGGCAGCGGCGTTCACCTGCCCTTCCCGGACTGCCGCTTTGATCAGGTATTATTCTCGCTGTCATTCTGATGAATCGAGCCTGAGGGCATGGTTCATGCCCTGTCGGAAGCGCGGCGCGTACTGCTGCCTGGCGGGAGTCTGATTGATCTGCGCCCGACGACGCGCAACCGCAGCGTCGAGTTGCGGCTGCCGGAAGCGACGCTGCACGTCGGCGAGATCGACTCCTCCAGCACTGCGCCCGATCATATCATGGCGAATGAAGCCCTGGACGCGGCGCTGGCGGCAGGGCAATTCCAGCTTGAGCATGAGACGAATTTCGATTACGTGAGCGACCTCGACACACTGGCGGACCTGCGCGAGTTCAAGCGCGGTCTGCGCCGAAGCGTGATGCCCGAGTCGATCTTCGAGCGGATCGCCGCGTTTGCGGCTGATGAAAACTCCGACTACCTCATCCGCATCCGCCGGGAAATGCTCATTGCGCGATATAGACGGCTGAAAGTCGCTAATATTGACATTGGCTCCGTTAATGTATCATTATGGTAGGTATACAATCGGAGAAACGGAGCAGTAGCATGTTCAAATACTTGTTGATTCTGCTAAGTACGCTGATTATGGCGCAGTTTGTCTCAGGGCAGGCGGAGGAGAAGCCTACCGTCGCCATGCTGCGTTTCGGCGCTTTCTTTTCGTTTACCTATGTGGAAAATGCCGTCCTGGATACCTTGCTGGCCAACGGGCTCGTATCCGAAGCCGAGCACGCCACGCTCATGGCGCGCGACGACCTTGAAGGCCAAAACCTGAATGTCCTCTGGAACGACGCCAATTTTGACTTTTCCGCCGTCAACACCATCGTCGAAGGCGCCCTGGACCGGGGCGCGGACATCATGGTTGTGCTGTCGACGCCAACCGCGCAAGCCGCGGTAAATATCACAGAGGACATGGACAACCCACCCATTGTGCTGTTCACATCGGTATTTAATCCCTATGAGGCAGGCATCGCGCAAGCCTCTTGCATCAAACCGAGCCATGTCACCGGCATTGAGTCGGTGACGCCTTATGAAGACATTGTGCCGCTTTTGCTTTTGCAAAACCCGGACCTAAAAATGATCGGGGTAATCTACAGTTCCGCGGAGACCAGCGGCCGCATGGGCGCTGATGCAATCGTGGCGGCGAGCGAAGCGCAGGGACTGACCGTTGAAGTCGCCGCCATTGCGAACCTGTCTGACCTGACTGTCGCCGCCAATGCGCTGGTGGACAAAGGCGTAGAAGCCTTTCTCTTGCCTTCGGACCTGCTCACCATGAGTGGCTTGCCGGTAATCACACAGATTGCTATTGAGAACGGATTGCCCGTTTTCCATTCAACCTCGAATACGATCAATCTGGGCGCGACGGTAAGCGCGGGCGCGGGCCACAACTCGCTGCAAGGCAGCCTGATCGGCGCCATGATGGCGGGACATTTGCGTGGCGAGCTGGATATCGCCAGTACCGGCATCGGCATGATTGACCTGCTGAGCGTGGGTCTCAACCTGGATGTCGCGGCGGAACAAGGCATCGAGTTTACGCCCGCGCTGATGGATCGGGCTCACCTGCTGCTGCGCGACGGCGGCATGTCGGGGCGAGCTTTGGTTCTGTGGCTGGAGTCGATGGGCATGGATGAAGCGACCATGAATCTCGTCCTCAAGGCGATTGCCGAAGCGCAAACCAGCGGCGGGGAAATCGAAGTGGACCTGCCGGAAGAAGTCCTGGCCGCGCTTACGGCCGCTATCGCCTCGCAAACGCGTACGGAAGATGTGTCCGCGATTCTTGACAGCCTGCACTGCACGCCGGAATTGATTGCCGAGCAGCAAGCGGCGCTGGACGCTTCAGAATAGTCGGCAGCGTGTGGGGTTCGCGCGCCCGGCAATTGTTTGCCGTCGCGCCAGAATTTGTTACACTCTAGGCGACGGCAAATGTCGTGCTGTTTGACCTTGGGTGAGCGTAAATTGGAGGAATCTATGTTCCGCAAAGTGACATTATTGTTCATGGTTCTGGCGCTGGTGCTGATTGCGGTATTCCCGGCAGCTGCGCAGGACGAAGTGGTATTTGGCGTAGTGCTGGTCGGCCCCAATGATGATCGGGGCTGGAGCACATCGCATCACGAAGCCGGCGAATACGTCGTAGCGAATATGCCCGGCGCCACCATGCTCGAATTCGAGAGCCTGAACCCGGCCGACTCGCCGGAGACGACGCTGATGGATGTGGTTGAACTGATGGTGGACGAAGGCGCGTCGGTCATCTTCACTACTTCCGATAGCTTTGAAGAAGACACCAATGTCGTCGCCGCCGCCTTCCCGGATGTTACCTTCATCAATATCACCGGCAGCAACGCGATTCAGGCGAGCGATGTGGTCATGGGCGAGCACGCGATTATGCACGAATTGCCCGAGCTGCCGCCGGCGAATGTGGGCAATTTCAACGTCTATATGGAAATGCCGCGTATGATCGCCGGTTGCGCCGCCGCGCTGACCAGCGAGAACGGGCAAATCGGCTATCTGGGCGCGCTGATCAACCCGGAGACGCGCCGTCTGGCCGCTTCCAGCTATCTGGGCGCGCGTTACTGCGCCGAGAATTACCGCGATGACCTGATGGCCGACGACATTAGCTTTGAGGTTACCTGGATCGGCTTCTGGTTCCATATTCCGGGCGTGACGCTGGACCCGACCGAGGTGGCGCAAGGCTTCCTCGACGGCGGCGCTGACGTCATCATCTCAGGCATTGACACCACCGAGGCCATCACCGTTTCCGGTCAGTACATGGCCGAGGGCGACGCCAGCTACGGCGTGCCTTACGGCAATGTCAACGGCTGTTCGGAAGCGCCTGACGCCTGTCTGGGCGCGGCCTACTACAACTGGGGCCCGGCTTACCTCGATGTCGTGCAGCGCGTCGTCGACGGCAGCTGGTCGCAGGAATGGAATTGGCTGGAGCCGAAATGGGACGAGATCAACGATGACGGCGTCTACACCGACGCGGATTACAGCGTTGGCGGTTACGTCTTTGGCGATGCCCTGAGCATGGAAACTGTCGAGACACTGAAGGCATTCGCCCAGGAAATCCATGCCTTCCAGACCGATGAGATGCACGCGGGTGAGATGTTCCTGTGGTCCGGGCCGCTGAACTTGCAGGACGGCGCCGAGCTGGCCGGCGATATGGAGCCGGTGAGCCTGCTGGATATCTGGTTCCTGCCGCAGCTGCTCGAGGGCATGATCGGCGCCAGCGAGTAAGTCAACGCTCGACCGGTGATATTCGCCAAGCTTTTGGGGTAGCCGAAAGCGTCTACCCCTCCCCCAGCCCCTCCCCGAAACATCAGGGAGGGGTGATTTTTGTCCCCTTTTTTGGCAGGTGAAGGGACCGCACGACGGACAATGGAAATCACGACGCGACTCTTGCTGATACTTATGGCCCTGTTGCGCGGGGTTGAGACAAAGGCGCAAGCCCCGCCTGAACTCGTCTTTTTGAATACGGTAATCAGCACGCGGCCAGACGGCTTCGGTGGTGATACGCCAGTTGTCACGGGCGAGGTCTTCAATCACGGGGTGGAGGCTTACCGGAACATCAGCATTACAGTCGAGGCCTTTAACGCCGGCGAGCAGCTTATCGGTGAAGGCTTCGGCTATCTGGTCAACGCCTGCGGAACAGCGCTGCTGGATTACGCGCTGCCGCCGGAGCGCGAAGGCGCTTTCGAGGCGCCCTACGAAGTTTTCGCCGCGGGCGAGGTGGCGCAGGTCAAATTGAGCGTCGCCGCCGAGGCGGTAGCGCCGGCTGCCACGCCGCCGACTGAAAGCGAGCTGGTCACGCGCATCGCCTTTGACGAAGTCGTCATGCTGGAGTGGCTGGACGAAGAGACGCTGATCTACGGCGTCGGCTGTGAGGGCGCGGTCTTCACCGAGCTCGACTGGTGGCGGTATCACGAGCCGGATCACGCGCTCAAGGAAACCGAGCATCCTGACGCGCATAAGGTGACGCCGGAAATGATCGAGCGCAGCGCGGCGGCGATGATCACGCAATCGGGCGAATTGAATCCGGCGTTGTACTTCGGCTCGCGGATGACATATTCGCCGACGGCGCGACGCATCGTCTATCAGAATGACTTGCATTCCATATACTCAGCCGAGCCGGACGGCGCGTACAAACGCCTGATCCACCAATACTTGCACCAGCACAGCCTGCGCGGCTTCTTGTGGGCGCGGAATCCGGGCGTATTTCTGGCCTATTATTTCGGGGCTTATGGCGACCCCGTGCATTATTTCGCCGCGCATGTGGACGGCGCCCGGGTGACGGGCTTGATCGGCTCGCTGCCGCCGTCGCAGACCGTGCCGGGCCCGTCGCCGGACGGAGTCGCCGCCGTGGTCGGTCGACAGGAAGGCGATCTAGGCGGCTACTTCTGGCAGACGACCTATGGCGGCAGCGAGTTGCTGTTTGAAGCGGAATTGCCGGGCAACAACTATCCGGCGCCCATCGTGACCAGCGATGAGATTTATGTGATTCGACCGATTGAGGGCGCGCCGACCTTGCAGTGTTTCGGGCGGCGGACGCGCGAGTTGAGGTCAATCAGCGCCCTGCCCTTGCAGCTGACGCGGGCGTCGCGGGCCTGGAGCTGGCTGTCGCCGGCGGGCGGCAAGCTGGCGCTGGCGGCCAATGGCGTCGACGGCGGCTTGTGGTGGGTGGATACAGCCGGGGGATGCAGGTAGTAAAAACTCAGTACTGGCTAGCGACTCGGCGGATTTCACTGTCCGGGATATCGACCGTCCGCGACTTTGCCCAAATCAGCAGCAGGAGAATGATAATCCGTCCTTGACGCGGTAGACAACTCTAAAGCCGCCGCGCGAACCGACTCTCGCGGAAGTGTTGGGCAAGCGCGCCTTGTAGATTTCCATGCCGCCCATATTTTGTAATCTGATGTCTTGAGGCCGAACGCCGTGCTCCAAAACGCTCAATCGCGCGAGGTCTGTGTCGATTTGACGATATGTCTTTCGGAGTCGTTTGACCTGCGCCTCAATCTCAGGCGTCTGTATT
>CAZWCV010000013.1:0-21145 GCA_964632725.1 uncultured Anaerolineaceae bacterium | reverse complement strand
ATCTAAAGCCGCCGCGCGAACCGACACACCCGTAATTGTTGGGCAAGCGCGACTAGTAGATATCCATGCCGCCCATATTAATTAATCTGATGTCTTGAGGCCGAACGCCGCGCTTCAGGTCTGCTATGAGTTTCTCGACGTCCTGATGGGCCAAGCGATAAGTTTTTCCAAGTCGCTTTGCCAGAGCCTCGAACTCAGGCGCCGTTTCGACTTTCATTCGCTTCCGCTTCGCGCTCGGAACGCCACTCCTTCAGAAACTCTCGCGCCGGTCTCGTTTCACCGCGCGCCGCTTGCTGAAAACTCTTATGAAGGCTGGCCAGCAATTCACGCTGTTCCGCCGTGAGCTTCGGCTCGTCCGAGACAGGCGCCGCCTCTTGGTCTTTCACATTGCCCGGCTTGGCTGGTCTGCCCATGAGTTCGCTCCCTTTTGATGCTCAAACAGATACTATATGATAGCGGCGAAACTTGTCAAATAAATGGCAGTGACGCCTGAGACCGGCGAGAGGAGCAAATGACCGAACACTACGACGTCATCGTGGTCGGCCTGGGCGGCATGGGCAGCGCGGCGCTCTATCACCTGGCCAAGCGCGGACTCAATGCGCTGGGCATCGAGCAATTTGAGATCCCGCACAACATGGGCTCGTCGCACGGCCTGACGCGCATCATCCGGCTGGCTTATTACGAAGACTTGTCCTATGTGCCGCTGCTGCGCCGGTCCTACGAGCTGTGGGCGGCGCTGGAGCGCGAATTCGGCGAGCAGCTACTGTATCAAACCGGCAGCATTGACATGGGCCCGGCAGAGAGCGAAGTCTTCCGCGGCAGTCTGCAAAGCTGCCTGGAGAACGACTTTGAGCACACGGTGCTGGACAGCCGGCAACTGAGCGCGCGCTTCCCCGGCTATCGTATGCCGGCGAAGACCATGGCGGTTTTCCAGCCGCAAGGCGGCTTGCTGACTCCGGAGCGCTGCATCAGCGCGCACGCCGGGTTGGCGCAGCATCATGGCGCGGAGATCCATATCGGCGAGCGGGTGCTGGGCTGGGACATATTGCCAGACGAGCGAATTCAACTGCGCAGCGCTGACGGGGAATATACCGCCGAGAAGCTGGTGATTTGCGGCGGGGCCTGGGCGGGCAAGCTGGCGCCGGCGCTGGCCGGCAAAGCCGCGCCCGAGCGACAGGCGCTGATCTGGCTGGCGCCGAAGCGGCCTGACTGGTTTGGGCCCGAGCGCTTTCCCGTCTGGAACGGGCAAGTGGAAGAGGGGCGCTTTTATGGCTTGCCAGAGTTCAACCCCAGCGGGGCGACGCCGGGCATGAAGCTGGGGCGCTATCATCATCTTGGCGAAACATGCGATCCCGATACGCTGGATCGCGCGCCGAACGCGGAAGACGAGACGCTGCTGCGCGCTTTCGCCGAGCGCTATTTCCCCGCTGGCGCGGGCGAGACGCTGGACATGGCAGTCTGTATGTTTACCAATACGCCGGACGAGCACTTTGTGCTGGATACTTTGCCGGGCGCGCCGCAGGTTGCCGTGGCGGCGGGCTTCAGCGGGCACGGCTTCAAGATGGCCAGCGTCGTCGGCGAAATCATGGCCGATCTGGCGCAGCGGGGCGAGACGCGGCATGACATCGCGCTGCACCGGCTGGCGCGCCTGTAACAGTCAACCCCTCCCCTGTCCCTTCCCCGTATCAACGGAGAGGGGTGAGCCGCCCAATGCGAGAATCGTTTGCAAGAAGGGCGGCCCTTTCAGACCTCTTGGACAAGTGAATTGCGAGACAGACAGAATGAAGACAATCGGGCTGATCGGCGGGCTCAGCTGGGAATCAAGCGCTGAGTACTACCGCATCATCAATCAAGAAACGCAGCGGCGGCTGGGCGGGCTGCATTCGGCCGAGTGCCTGATGTACTCTTTCGATTTCGGCGAGATTGAGAGGCTGCAAGCGGCGGGCGACTGGGCGGCGGCGACCGCGCTCATGGTCAATGCGGCGAGGCGACTGGCGCGGGGCGGCGCCGGCTGCATCGTCATCTGCAGCAATACCATGCACCGCATGGCGCCAGAAATCGAAGCGGCGCTGGATCTGCCCCTGATCCACATCGCCGACGCCACGGCGCGGCCAATCGTCGAATCCGGCCATCAGCGCGTGGGGCTGCTGGGCACGCGCTTCACCATGGAGCAGGATTTCTACAAGGGCCGGATGGTCGAGCGCTACGGCCTGGACGTGCTGATTCCCGAGACGGCGGAGCGCGATAGCGTGCATCGCATCATATACGATGAGCTGGTTCGGGGTGAGATTCGCGCGGAATCGCGGCGGGAATATCAGTCAGTGATTGCCGGCCTGCTGGCGGCGGGCGCGCAGGCGGTCATTCTGGGCTGCACCGAGATTGGGCTGCTAATCAAGCCGGAGCACAGCGCGCTGCCGAGTTTCGATACGACGGCCCTGCATGCGCGGGCGGCGGTGGAATGGGCGCTGTCGGAATAAGCGCGCGTCATCGCCGATCATTTTTCAGGATTGTTCGCCGCCGGGACGCAGTGGGCGCTGAGAAGCTTTCGCGCGGGATTTGAAATTGCCGGCGCGACATGGTAGCTTATACCTTCAACGAAATCGGTTTCGGCGGGCGAGTCGGTCAAGGGCAGCCTGGCCGACAAGTGATACAGGTGCGGCGATGGCGGAAAATCAGAATCAGGGCAAAGACATTCAGCTGGCAAAATCCAAGGCGGCGGCAGAGAAATCGCGAATTACGCTGCCAAACAAGATTGACATTCAGTTTATGGAGGATGCCCAAGGCGCGCGCGACCAATCCCTCGAGGGCTTTAATCCTCGCTACAAGGACTTCGTCGATTACATCATCGGCATCACCCACGAGATCTGGGAAGAAAAGGGTATCGGCAAGCTCTACGACTATTACGCCTCGACGATACAGCTGCATACGTCGAGCGGCACAGTCTACGGGCGCGAGGCGGTCTTCGCCGGCACGATTCAGACGATGGCGGCTTTCCCCGATCGACGCCTGTACGGCGATGAGGTGATTTGGGGCCGCCACCGGGACAGCTTGTATTCCTCGCACCGCATCACGCACGCGGGAACCAATCGCGGCTGGACGATTTACGGGCCGCCGACCGGTAAGAAGGTGGAATACAGCGCGATCGCCGACTGCCTGTGCCGGCGCAATATGGTGGTCGAAGAGTGGCTCGTCCGCGACGAACTCACGCTGGTGCTGCAGTTGGGATTGAACCCGGTGGAAACAGCCAGGAAAATGGCGGCCGATCAACGCGATGGCGGCGCGGGTTATCGCGCTGCCGGCGATATTGAGCGGGGCATCGGGCAACTGCCGCCAGCGGAATGGCAGTCGCCGGCGGGCGAGGATTTTGACCCGCAAGACTTCGTTGGGCGCATGATCCACGAAATCTGGAATTGGCGCCTGCTGAACAAGGCGCGCGAGTTTTATCACGAGAACTTCGCTTTTTCGGGGCCGACCCGGCGCCAATTCACGGGCGTCAACGATTTCCACGCATACGTGTTGTCGCTGCTGTCGGCCTTTCCCGATCTGGCGATTTACCAGGATCATAGCTGCGTCGTCGGCGACGCGGAAGCGGGTTATCGCGTGGCCACCCGCTGGACCATGCGCGGTACGCATACGGGCGTCGGCATTTACGGCGAGCCAACGGGCAGCTCAATTCGCATTCTGGGCGTCAGCCATCACTTGGTCAAGGACGGGCGGATTCAGAACGAGTGGACCCTCTTCGATGAGTTCGCTTTATTGAAGCAGATTCACGCCTGAACATTTCAACTTTGCTCGCGAAGTTACGCGGGCGACACACCGGGGCGCGCCGGTCGCATTTGCACTGCCCGCCGACAATGCCCGTCAGTGGCCGCGCCGTTTCAGCGAGAGAAGAGAGATTGGCGCATCTCCATGTCTGACACAGTAGACAAATATTTCACATCGGATTTCGAGTACAGCCCGGTTGACCAAGCCCGGAATATCGCCAACAAGCGGCGGGTGATGGCGATCATGGGAGACCTGGCCGAGGCGCCGCTTGAAAGCCTGCCCGAGATCGCGCGGGCAGGGCTGGCTGCCGATATCGCGCTGCATGTAACCCACCCCGTAAACGAACTTGGCGGGATTGACGCCGGGCTGGCGCAAGTGTGGCTGCCCTTGCGGCGGGCGCTGCCGGATATGGAACGCCGCGAGCATTTCGTGGCCGGCGGGCGCTATCACGATGCCGACTGGGTCGCCTGCATGGGGCACTATCTGGGCAACTTCGAATGCGACCTGCTCGGCATCCCGGCCACGCGCGGCGCCGTCTGCTTGCGTTACTGCGAGGGGCACGAAATCCGCGGCGGCCAAATCGTCAAGAGCTTCCTTTTCCTTGATTTCCTGGACTTGATGCGCCAGGCCGGGTACTGGCCGCTTGCGCCGAGCCTGGGACGGGAGATGCGCTGGCTGCCGCCGCGGACGCTGGATGGCGTCATCCTGACGCCGCAAGACGAGGCGCGCTCGCGCTGGACCATCGAGACCATCCTCAATATGCACGCGGCGCTTGGTTATTACAGTGGGGAACCGCCCACGCGCGCGGTTCTGGATGAGATGGAGCAGGCGAAGCATTGGCACAAGAACTTCATCTGGTACGGGCCGGCCGGGATCGGCACATCGCGCGGCTTGCGGCGCTACGAAGATTATCACCAGATCCCCTTCCTGACAGCATTTCCCGACCGCGGCGGCTCGGCGCAAGGGCATTTCATCCGCATCGGCGACGGACATTACGCGGTCACCGGCGGCTGGGGCTACTTGCGGGCGACGCATCGCGGCGGTCAGCTCTTCGGCGTCCCGGCCACCGGCAAGCGGCTGAAGATGCGTGTGATGGACTTTTACCGCTGCGATGACGAGACCATCGTCGAGAACTGGGTGCCCATAGACGTGCCGCATCTGCTGCTGCAGATGGGCGTGGATGTGTTCGGGCGCATGCGGCATCAGTTCCGGCAGCAGGCTGCGCTCAGCGCGAGCGAGTGGTTGGTAGATGGCGTGTAGTCAAGACACTTGGCCACCGCGTACAGCGAGTGATTTGAGGGCGCTGTGGGATGGAAATAGAATCATGTCTGTCATTAGGGATTACACTTGAGGTCGTATTGTAGGGGCGACTTATTAAGTCGCCCAAAGGCTCGACCTGACCAGGCGGGCGACCTGATAGGTCGCCCCTGCAAAGTCTCAGGTGATATGACATAAGTCCGCTGAACGGACAAGTTCCCGACGGGCACAGGATGACAAAGTCGATTCACAACGAGAACAAAAATCGTCTGGGAGCATTCCGCGCGGCGCTCTACGATTGTGACCCCAGCCGGCTGCGCGGCCAACTCAGCGAGATATTCGCGCCCGACTGCCTGGTGCAGCTGGCGAATCCCCTGGAGACGCTGGACGGCGTCGCCGGTCTGTACGAGCAAGGCTATGCGCCGCTGCTGCATGCCCTGCCGGACCTCGAGCGGCGCGATTTCATCGTCATGGCGGGCGAATCGCAGGGCGCCAACTGGGTGGGCTGCTGCGGCCATTACTTGGGCGTCTTCGAGCGTCCCTGGCTGGATATCCCGCCGACAATGCACCTGCTGGCGATGCGCTATCACGAGTTCTTCCGCTTTGAAGGCGGGCGGATCGTTGAGATGCAGGCGCTCTGGGATATCCCGCAGGTGATGATGCAGGCGGGAGCCTGGCCGCTTTCGTCCAGCCTGGCGCCGGAATGGGTAATCGTGCCGGGGCCGGCCACCAACGACGGCGTCATCGAGAGCCCCTACGATGAGGCGCAATCGCGGGCCAGCGTCGATTGGGTCATGGCCATGCTGGCCGGGCTCAAGCGCAATACGATCAGCGTGGCGGCCATGGAACTGGACAAATACTGGCATCCCAACTTCAATTGGTACGGGCCGGCTGGCATCGGCTCGATGAGGCGGATATCCGGCTTCCGCAATTGGCGCCAAATCCCCTTTCTGAAAGCCATGCCCGACCGCGACGCATTCATCGGCAAAGGCATCATGTTCGGCGATGCCGCTTACGTCGGCTTCACCGCCTGGCCGGGCATGACGATGACAATCAGCGGCGACGGCTGGCTGGGCATCGCGCCTTCGGGCCAGGAGATTACCATGCGCAGTCTGGATTTCTGGCGGATCGAGCAGGGCCTGATCCGCGAGAACTGGGTGCTGGTGGATCTGCTGCACGTCTACGAGCAGCTGGGCGTCGATGTCTTCGAGCGCATGCGCGAGCTGACGGTGGCGCGGCACGGGCGGCTGCGAGACTAGGCGCAAAGCTGCTTGTCACACGGGTTAATTCACCACAGAGGCACAGAGGGCACAGAGAAAAACTGTAGGGGCGAGCCTTGGCTCGCCCGAACGTGTCGCGGAGAAGGCAGCGGCGAACGGGCTACAACGGTTGGTCGTCGGGCGGTATGTCCACGATGAACGGGTTGTTCAGGTCGCGCTGCGAAAGCGCCGGATTCGCCAGTCCCCAGTCGATATTGGCTTGCGGGTCGTTCCAGGCGATGCCGTATTCGTCGGCGCCGCCATCGTAATAATTGTTGACGATATAGATCAGCGTGCAATCCGTCAGCGCCGCGAAGCCGTGCGCCACTCCCTCGGGGATGAAAAGCCCGAGCAAGTTGTCGCCGCCGATGTCGATAGCGGCCGATGCCAGGTAGGTGGGCGAGGAGCGGCGCAGATCGACCAGGCCGACGCGTATGCTGCCGCTGAGGGCGCACCAATAATCGACTTGCTTGAAGTGATAATGCAGGCCGCGCAGGACGCCGGCGCTGCTGTCGCTGCGGTTGCTCTGCAGGCGCTTCCAGTTGGCCTGCGGGAACCACTCGGCGCGGAAGGTCTCCATGAAGCGGCCGCGCTCGTCGCCCAAGGGCTGCAACGGCACGGTCATGACGCCTGCGATGGCGTCGAAAGGCTGGGCTGGAGAAGCGCTCATGACTCAATGATAATTGTGGTGGGATTGTCTCGTGAAGGTTTGGCAAACTCCAAAGTCCGCAGATGTTTTTTCAGCCGTCTTGCCATTGGCCGCAGGGTCAACGTGGTCAAACCCGCAGATGCAACACCGCCCACGACCGGTACCAGCTTAGATATACCCTTTGCGAATGACTGTTTTGTAAGCTTGATTCCGATCCATTTGAGCGCCTTTTTTAGGGCCGGATAGTAAATCGTCTTGGTTAGTGCTTGATTAGGGACTCTGGTGGCAACCTGTTGTGCAAGACTCTTTGAGATCAGGTTTAGCGCATTATTTGCCTGCCCCACACCTAGCATTGAACCTAGAAGCATGAGAACTCGCAGTTCCGTCTCGTCATCAACTTCGCCATCGTCCAAGAGATCCGGCCAACCATAAAGGTAGGCGAGCTTTTGCGCCAACTTTGCCGCATGCCAGAAAAACTGAATTGTGTCAGCCGGAATTGTAGCGAGCATGGCAAAACCGCCTGGAATTCCGGCTGCGAATGAACCTACTCCTGCCTTCACAACGTGGGACCTGATCACACTGTCTGCGATCCTGTCAATCTTAGTCGTCGGGATTCGTGCTTGTGCTGGACTTGTTGAGACAGCAGCAGATACCTGCTCGTCGGAACAGTAACTCTTAAGCTGATCTCTAAGAAACTGCTCTCGGTCAACCTTCACACCCGGTTGGGCCATAACCTGTTTGATCAATGTCAGGGGGAATTTGCTCTTGTCACGGTCAAATGCCCTTTGATTTCCCAATGGAAGCGTGTTCATGTGTAGTTACCCTTTACTTCGCCAACAAAAGTTCGGGCGTTTAACAATTTTGCGATTGTAACGGAATATCGTTATCACAAACATAGAGGAACTCAAGCACGTGGAAGCATGTGACGCTTGAACTCCGTTAGCGAAAAGGAATTTGCCGGCCCAGCACTCGATAAGCAAACTCAAGCATCAACTCCTGATGTTTAATCTGCTCGTCGGTATCCAGCGAGCCGTGCCCGGCGTCGAACCAGTAGATGTCTATTGACTTGCCCAGCTCCTTCAGCCGCTGCTCGTAGACCTGCATCTGGCGGGCCGGGCAGCGGGTGTCGTTCGCGCCTTGCAGCACCAGGATGGGCGCATCAATGTCCGCGGCGTAGGTGATTGGCGAGGCTGCCCGATGGGCTTCCGGTTTTTCGTCGGGCGTACCGCCGAACATGCTGCGCTGGTAGCCGCGCAGGGTGCCCGCCTGGTCTTCATACATCAGCGTCCAGTCGGCGATAGCGACGATTGCCATACCCCCGGCGAAGAGCTCCGGCCGCCGCCCCAGCGACTGCAGGGTCAGGTAGCCGCCATAGGAGCCGCCGGTCTTGAGCAGCGCGCCGGGCCGGGCGATGCCCTTTTGCAGCAGCCAGTCGACGCCGGCGGCGATATCATCCACTTCCAGGTCGCCCAGGTTGCCGTCGATGGCGTGCTGGAACTCATAGCCGAAAGTGGTCGAGCCGCGATAGTTGAGGCTGAAGAAGGCAAATCCGTGATCGAGCCAGGCCTGGGCGTCCGGCTTCCAGGTGTTGGTCTGTACGGCGGTGGGCCCGCCATGCGTATGCACGATGGTGGGGAAAGGACCAGCGCCCGGCGGGGTGGCCAGCCAGGCTTGAATCTCCGCGCCGCCGCTTGACCTGAAGCTGACCGAGCGCCAGGGGATGCCGGCCGGCACATCCACGCCGAGGTCGATGACCTGGCGCAGGACATGGCCGCTATTGGCATCAAGTTCGACCAGGCGCGCCGGCGCGGTCGAGTCCGTGAGATGCACTTGCAGTCTGTCATTTTCGACGAAGCCGCTGCCGGGGAAGTATACGCCGTCTGGCGCATCGAGCTTGCGGACGCGACCCTCGGCGATGTCACAGACAAAGAGCGTATGAAGCGCCTGATAAACTTGGTGGAGCAGCAGTCGCCCTCCATCAAGCGACCAATGCCAGACCTTGACATCGCCGTCGAATAGATCGGAGTGAAGGTCTTGGCGCTCGCCCGTTTTTGGATTCCAGACAAAGGGACGGTGGAAGCCGCCGGCGCTGGATGAACCGGCGAAGCGCAGGTCCCCGGCTACTGGCGAAAAGCCGCCAGCGCTGATTCCGCTGCCCGCGCCGTCCCAGAGTTCGCCGATCAGCGCGCCACTGGCGACATCGTAGGCTTCGAGAGCGTATTCCGCCACACCGGTTTTTTCGGTAGAGGCGACTACTGCGATTTCGGCATCGTACGACAAATAGGGTCCGGATGACATGGCGCTCTTGGTCAGCGAAAAGATCGGCAGCCTCATGTCATCGCAGGTGTAAACGTAAACGTGGAAGCCGGCTTCGTCGACCGCCATGAAGCCGAGCGCGTTGCCGGCTTGGCTTTCGCCGATGCCATGCGAGGCGTAGGCGGGCAGATCGGGCGTCATGTCCTGCGCCGCGCCGCCCGCGAAGGGCAGGCTGAAATAGTGGCCGATCTCATCCCCGCCCTTGTCGCGCAAGTAATAGACGCGTTCGCCATCAGCCGAGATCGAGCCGTGGGGCACGCCGGCGGGATCGCGCGTCAGCTGAGTGAGGCAGTCGGTAAGCGTGTCCCAGGCGTAGAGCTGAAAGACACCGTCTTTGTTGCTGGAGACTAGGCCACGGGATGGATTCTGGGCCGCGCGCGCTGAGCCGGCGATGGCGGGCGCGCGGAAACGCTGTTTCCAGGGTGCGCCTGTGTTGAGGTCGAGCGGGTTGAGCATGGCAACAGTCTTTCGCGTCTGCGGAGTTTCGGCTGATGATAGTGGCAGTCGCGGCTGCGTTCAATGGCGCTGTGCGGCGGGCGCGAGCGCGGCCAGAGTGAAGAGCCGATGAAACATGGATGGACACACAAAAACTGACTGCTGTAGGGGCGTTTCGCTGAAACGACCGAATAGCAGCGCGTCAGCGGGCAGGCAAATTCGCCGGCGGTCGCCTCAACGAGCCGCCCCTGCAGACTTCTTGGTCTTGCGTGACTTACCAGGTGATACTGAATCTCTCTATGCGGATCGAGCTGCATCGCGGGCGTAATTCGCAAGGCCCGGCGCAACGTCACCTAGACCTTTGCTGGATCGTCCGTCATAATAGCGTGACTGGAATCGCTCTTGACGGGGAGGACGGCAATGGCGATAGCGGTGATGGCTGTGATTATCTTGTTGAATATCGCGCTGCTGCTGGCGGTGATGCGGATAGGCACCATGGAAGACTTCCATAGCGAAGTCGCCGCGGAAGATTCGTCGGCTGTCCTGGCCTGGCGGGCGCGCCTGGCCGCGCGCGAGCAAGCCGCCGAAGACGGCGACAACTAAACCCGGCGCAAACCTCGGCGCATGCGGATTGGGCTGCTTACCTCCGACCTCAGTACAAAGAATGGCTGGGCCAATTACAGCCTCAACCTGATACGGCAGTTGCGGGCGCGCGGCCTCGGCGTGACGGTCGTCTGCGCGCGCAATAGTCCAGCGGTCGAGTTTGAGACGCATGCCCGGCTGCCTGCGGTGGCGCCGCCGGAGCGGCACAGCTTCCTCAAGACCATGCGACAACTGCCGCGCTTGCGCCGTCTGCTGCGCGACTGCGATGTCATCCACAGCACGATTGAACCCTACGCGCTTCTCGCGGCGGCAATCGCCGGGCAGCGCCCGCTGATCGTCACAGCGCACGGCAGCTACGTCAACTTGCCACGCCTGCGCCGCTTCCCGCTGGGGCAGCTTTACCGGCGGGCCTTTGAGCGCGCGCAGCTGATCTGCGTCAGCCGGCATACCGCCATGGTGGCGAATTCGCTGCTGCGTAACACAAGAACGCATGTGATCAACAATGGGCTGGACGCGACGCCTTTTTTGCAGCCACCGTCGCTGAAGGTCGAGAAGACAGCGCCTACGGTGGTCACCGTCGGCGAAATCAAGTCGCGCAAAGGTACACTGCAACTGGTGGAAGCGATGGCAAAAGTGCGCGAGCGGCTGCCGGACGCGCAATGCCGGATCATTGGCAATCCGCAGGCGGGCAGCGCCTACACCCAACGGGTACGCGCAACCATCGAGCGCCTGGGCCTGGCGGACAAGGTACACATCATGGGCTTCGTCGACGAGGAGCTTATGCGCGCCTGGCTGGCGGCTGCGGATGTCTTCGCGCTGCCGGCGCTGAACGACGGCTGGTACTTCGAGGGCTTCGGCCTGGCCCTGCTGGAGGCGAGCGCAACCGGTACCGCCGTCATCGGCACGGACAATTGTGGCGTGGCCGATGCCATCGACGATGGCGTGACCGGCTTGGTCATCTCGCAAGACAAGGTATCGGAAGCGCTGCCGCAGGCCCTGCTCGAACTGCTGACAGACCCGGCAAAGGCGGCGCGCATGGGCGCAGCCGGGCGCGAGCGAGCCCAGGCGCAAACCTGGGAGCGCGTGGCCGACCAGGTTATCGAAGTCTACCGCGGCGCGCTGACCTAACTCGCCTTGACGCCATCGGCGTAGAGGAAGAAATCCTGCGTGGTCGCCGCTTCAATATCGAATCCGTGACGGCGCAAGATCCTGCTAAGCGCCGCCGGCTCGTAATAGATTTTCACGATATCAAAGCGGCGTCCGTCCTTTAGCACCCGCTTCTGCAGCTCCGCGCCCAGATCTTCCGCGCCGGTGTGAGCGGTGGCGAGGTCGGGCGCGCGCGAATCGACGATGAAGAGACGGCCGCCGGGTTTGAGCGCGGCGTTGACGTTTTCGAGGAAAGCGGCCAGTTTTTCGGCGGGCACATGGCTTAGCCAGAAGCCGAAGAATACCATATCGTACTGCCGCCGCGGCCGCCACTCGAAGAGATCCACGCGCCGGTAGTCGACGCGGTCGGACTGGAGTTTGACGCGATTGATGTTGATCATCTCGGGCGAGGCGTCCAGCGCCGTGACGCGCGCACCGATTTGAATGAGCTCGCCGGTCCAGATGCCGGTGCCGGGCGCCAGCTCCAGGATATGCGCGAAGCCCGCTTGACTCTGCAATTGGTCGCGAACTTGCTGGGCTTCGCTCTCCCATTGGCGGGTATGTTCGGGGCCGCGGTCGTAGCGGCCCTGGCGATAGAACCACTCGTCATACTCGGGCGCGCGGGCGCGGTAGTAGTCGATCTGATGCTGCAGCAATTCGGTCATTCTCAACCTGATCCGGGTCGGTAAACGATAAATTGGAAAAGTCACCGTTGATTTAACCACCGAGGACACCGAGGGCACAGAGTGTCTTTGAAGAAATCCTCACGCTTCTGCCGCATGTCGACACTACCGACAGCGCCCTTCTTGGCGGGCGACTAACCAAGGTCGTTGCCCCTATATCGTCCTATCATCCCCGCCGACTTTGGTCATGGGTCCGCGGGGCGATGGGCCATCGGGATCGTTGAGTTCGGCGCCGGGCGGCGCGGGTACTTGGCCCAACAGCAGAGGATCGTCGGTGTCGCGCATCCAGCGGTCGAGGCGCGCGCGCATATCAGCGAGAGTCGCGGCGTAGCCCGGATCGTCCACGAGATTGACGCGTTCGTTGGGATCGAGCAGGGTGTCGTAAAGCTGCTCGGGCGCCGGCCCCTGCTCGGCGAAACCGAATTCGACCAGTTCGGATTTGGCCAGCCCGTCATCGATATTGGACATGACGGGCGACTCGCGCTGGTCGTAGCGGCGGATGTATTTGTAGCGCTCAGTGCGGACGGCGCGTTTGGGTTCGTAGGCGGCATGATAACTGACTTCGGCGAATAGCTCGTCACGTATGGTCTCGGACTCGCCGCGCAGAAGCGGCAGCATCGAATGCCCTTGCAGCCAGGCCGGCCGGTCGATATCGAGCAAATCGCAGAGCGTCGGGAAAATGTCGATATGGCTGACCATGGCGTCAATGGCGCGCCCGCCCCCAAATAGGCCGGCGCCCTGCATGATCAGCGCCACGCCAATGCCGGCGTCGGTCAGGTTGCACTTCATAGCCGGGAAGGCCAGCCCGTGATCGGTGGTGTAGATGACCAGGGTATTCTCGCGGATGCCGGTCTCGTCGAGAGCATCAAGCACATGACCGATCTTGTCATCAAGCGTCTTCGCCATGGCGATATAGTTGGCCATATCCTGGCGGATGCGCGGCGTATCGGGGAAGAGCGCCGGCGGCTGGACGTAGGCCGGATCTATATCGTGCTCGGCCGGGTATTCGCGGTGCGTCTCAAAGAAGCCGACGGTCAGCCAGAAAGGCTCGGCCGGCGCGGAGCGGATGAATTCGGCGGCGGCGCTATGCGCACTCTCGCGCTCGGTTGTCAAGATGCGATCGTAGCCGACGGCCTCGGCGCCACTGTGAAATTCGGCGTTAGTGAGATGCTGGATGCCGGCCAGCGCCGAGGTGTAGCCGGCCCGCTTCAACGTATGAATGATGTGCTGGCTGAAATCACGCAAGACGAAGCCGCGATTGGCCAGACCCAGCATGCCGGCGCTGTGCGGCGATTGTCCCGTGAGCAAAGCGGCGCGGCTGGGCGAGCAGGTGGGCGCGGCGCAATAGGCGCGGCGGAAGAGCAGGCCCTGCTCGGCGAGGCGCTGCAAGTTGGGCGTGGGCACGGCGTGGCCGTAAGGCTGCAAGTAACGGCCGCTGTCGTGCGAGTGGATGTAGAGGATGTTGGGCTTGGGCATGGAATCACTCCCCCACCCCCTCCCAAAATGAGGGAGGGGGCTTAAGGGCATCGTATTCGGGGCTTTGCTCCCCTTCCCCCTTTATGGGGGCAAGGGGCCGGGGGATGGGGGCCAAAAGGGCGTCTCGCTGCATGACTAGTGTGCGCTTACGGAGATCACAGAGTAATTGCGCGCGCGAAGATCAAGCCGGCGTCCACGCTTCCATGCCGCGGAAGGGCATGTGGATCGCCGGATCGAATGCCGGCCGGTCGGCGTACTGGTTGCTGTTGCCGGCGTCGGGCTTGCCACGCACCAAAATGGCGCGGTCGCTCTCGCGTTTGATGCGCGTCGATGTGGGGATGTAGCGCAGGGTCAGCCCGATGCGCCATTTGTCCGACGTATTGGATTCCGAGCCGTGGATGATTTTGGGATTATGCACGGAGACATCGCCCGGCTGCAGCTCGAAATCGACCGCATCCGAGTCGTCAATCATGGACGGATGGATGCCGGACGCCAGCACATTCTTGCCGTCGGGCACATCAATCATCTCCTTGCGCGAGAGCAGGCGATTGTTCTGCGTGCCCGGCAATACGCGCAGGCAGCCGTTTTCGCGCGTGGATTCGGTGGCCGCCAGCCATATGGTCGTCACCTCCATCGGCTCCAGCGGCCAATAACTGCCATCTTGGTGCCACAGCACTTTCTGGCCCGTTTTGGGCGGCTTGGCGATATAATGCGCCGCCCACATGGCGCAATCCGAGCCGATGAATTGCTCGACAATGTCGACCAGGCGGTCGTCGCTCACCAGCCGGTGCATGAAGGGGTCAGAGACCAGCATATCGTGGCCGAACTTCTCGGGCCGGACGCCCGGGTTGCGCTCGGCCAGCCAGTGCACGTGCTCGGCCGTCTCGCGGGCCAGGTCGGCGTCGATGGCCTTGCGGACGATGACGTAGCCTTTTTCGTCGTATTCTTGTTTCAAGTTGGGCATGGATGGCGCCTCCTGTATGCGCTGGTGGATTCGCAGGGAAATACGCAAATTACCCGCCAATTATAACGTGGCGCCGGGCTGTGTAAAGCGGTTCCGGCGCGTCAGTCGATGTCGTCTTCACCTTTGGCTTTGCGCGGCGGACGCTGCGCTTTGAGCTCGAGCGTGATGCCGCCGAAGATTGGCGCGCAAACATTGTAGATCGAGACGGTCAGCGCAGTCGAGACGCCGCCGGCGACCGCCGCGATCAATGCGGTCTGCGCCAGCAAGGGTCCCAGCACATCCGGCGGGATCTCGATGTCGAGGAACTTGAAGACAGCGTTGAGCAGCAGCAGCAGGATGATGGGCAGGACGGCGGCCGCGGCCGAGATGATGGCGGCGATCTTGACGGCCGAGAGGAAGCCGATGCGTTTAAGTGTATAGGTCATATTGAAATCCTTTGACAATCAGTGCTGCGGACACTGATTTTACCTCGTGCTGAATAACTGTGGGAACGTCTCTAACAATAGGAGAATGCGTCTAATTCTTTGCTTTGCTCTGGAGAGCATTGTCCTCAAACTCCAAATCCAGTTTGATACCGCCGTGAAGGCGCACAGTCGCATTGTAGATGGTCGCCATAAACATGGCAATGAGGACGGAGAGGGCGCCGTAGATAAACATCCCAATTGCAAGCGTTGTCAGTAGCGAGACAAATCTGGATTCATATTGCTCTGCTGTCCCAAAAAACGGCGTATTTGCCCATACAAAGAGCGAGAGTAAAACAGTAGGCGCAAGCAAAACGATGAACGCGACTTTCGCAGCCGATTGAACGGAAATACGCTTGACCGAATACATTGTGTTTAACTCCCTTTTCGCTAGCTAAATCACGCCATTCCTGCTGGCTACGTTCTAGAATCTAGCGCCGCGGATAGTCGGTGCTCAAAATCTGCCCGGCCCGGTCCAGATTCCCGACCGAGTAGTATTTCGCGTCCGGATGATGCGTAAACAGAGCAGCCGTGCTCTGCTCGGGCAGCCACTGCCAGGACTCGGTCAGGGACATGCCCAGCTCGCTCTCCAGCTGCGGCAGCAGGCGCAGGACGATCTCGTGGTCGGCCAGCTCCGGGCAAGCCGGATAACCCCAGCTGTAGCGTTTGCCGCGATTCGCCGGAATGCCCAGCTGACCCTGCGCGATATGAGTCAGGTAGTTGGCGGTCGCTTCCGCCGCTTGCACCGCCAGGCCGTGGAAGTAGTAGGCTTCGCTGTATTCGTTGGCGGTTTGCAGGCGCTCGACTTCTTCCGTGGCGGCGTGGCCGACCGTCACCGTCTGCAGGACCATGACATCGGCGCGCCCGCTGTCAATTGACGAGAAGTAATCGCTGATGCAGAGCATTTCGCCGTCGAGCTGGCGCGGGAAGCTGAAGCGAGCGATTTCGCGCTTGTCGCCGGCGGCGGCGTAGGCTTCCGCGTCCCAAACGATTAGCTCGTCGCCGTCGCTGTTGACGGGCAGGTAGGCGTAGACGGCTTGCGGCTGCAGAGTCGCGCGGCGTTTGGCGTCCTTTGCCATTCGCAGCAGGCGCGCTTCGAATTCGGCTGATAGCTGCCGCCACTCGGCGCCTTGCGTATTCTTGGCGCCCCAGGAGAGACGAAAGAGCTCCGGTTTGTGCAAGTGCTGCAAGACGATTTCCAGCGGCATCTCGCGCACGACGCGGCTCCCCCAGAAAGGCGGCGTCGGGATATCGGGCGCGGGGGGCACGGTCTTGTGGGCGCCATTGCGGCGGGCGCGACGGCGGCGCGGCGCGCGCTCAACCTCGGCGTAGGCTTCGCTGAACACTTCGTCAACAAACTGTTCGCCCCGCTCGGCGTCGAGTAGCTGATCGACCACCGCCAGGCCTTCAAAGGCGTCCTTGCAATAGAAGACGCCGGCCAGGTAGGGCTCCTGCGACTCTTGCAAAAAGAGGATGCGCCGCCCAAAACGCCGATTGATGGCTGCGCCGCCGACCAAAACCGGAATATCCAAACCGCGCCGCGCCAACTCATTGACAATCAGCGGCATCTGCTTGGATGTGCTGACCAGCAGCGCCGACAGTCCGATGGCGTCGGCCTTGTATTCCAGCGCTTTGTCGATGACGGTGTTGGCGGGCACTTGCTTGCCCAGGTCGTGAACGGTGTAGCCGTTGTTGCTCAGGATCGTCTTCACGAGATTCTTGCCGATATCGTGAACATCGCCGTAAACGGTCGCCAGGACGATAATGCCCTTGCTGGCGCCTTCGACTTTGTCCATGATTTGTTCCAGATTAGCGACTGACTTCTTCATGACCTCGGCCGATTGCAGCACAAAGGGCAAGATGAGCTCGCCGGCGCCGAATTTGTCGCCGACTTCCTTCATGGCCGGCAGCAGCACGGTGTTGAGCGCGCTGACCGCGTCCCGGCGGGTCAGGATGTCGTCGATCAGCGTTTCGACGCCGTCTTTCTTGCGATGCACAATCTGCCAGTGCAGCGCTTCTTCGCTGGACATATCGGCGGTGGGATCGATGGCTTCCGCGCCGGCGACTTGCACTTCGTTTTCTTCGAAGTACTGAATAAAACGCGGCAGGGCATCGGCGTCGCTATTGAAAATGAGGTCTTCGGCGATCTGGCGCTGGTCATCGGGAATCTCGAAATAGGGCGTGATATGCGCGGGATTGACGATGGCCATATCCAGGCCGGCCTTGACGGCGTGATACAGAAAGACGCTGTTGAGCACGCCGCGCGCCGCCGCCCCCACCCCGAAGCTGACATTGCTGATGCCGAGGGCGGTCATCACGCCCGGGATTTGCTGCTTGATGAGGCGAATGCCTTCCAGGGTCTCGACCGCGTCGTTGCGCAATTCTTCCTGGCCCGTGGTCAGCGGGAAGGTCAACGTATCGAAGATGAGGTCTTCTGGCGCGAGACCATATTCGTTAATCGAGATGTCGCTGATGCGGCGGGCGATTTCCAGCTTCTTGTCGCGGGTATGCGCCATGCCGGCTTCGTCGATGGTCATGGACAAGACTGCCGCGCCATGCTTGACGGCGATGGGCAAGATGGCGTCGATGCGCTCGCGGCCGTTTTCCAGGTTGTTGCCATTGATGATGCCGCGGCCCGGGTAAAGCGCCAGCGCCGCTTCGGCGACATCGGCTTCGGTGGTGTCGATGATCAGCGGGACTTCGACCGCCATCGACAGCTTCTTGACCAGTTGCTGCATCTGCTCTTTCTCGTCATCGCGCTCGGTCAAGGCCACGCAGACATCGAGCATGTGCGCGCCCCGCTCCACCTGGCCGACGGCGATATCGACGATGCTGTCGTAATCGTCTTCCAACAGCAGGCGCTTGACTTTGCGGCTGCCCTGGCTGTTGACGCGCTCGCCGATCAACGTGGGAGCGGGATCTTGCATCATGCGCGCCGCCGTCATGCCGCTGGATGCCCGCGGCTGAAAGATCGCTTCGCGCTGCAGCGGCGCCCGTCGCGCTTTGTGATTGGCCAGCGCTTCCGAATAGGGCAGGCCGTGCACCTGCTGATAAAGCGCGGCGATGTGCTCAGGCGTCGTGCCGCAGCAGCCGCCGACCACGTTGACGCCCCAGCCCGCGAACTCGCCCACCAATTCGCTGAAGGGCGCCGGCTGCATGGGGTAAACCGCCTCGCCGTCCACGTTGATGGGCAGTCCGGCGTTGGGCAGGACGCTGATGGGATACGGCGAGCGCTCGATCAGGTATTGGATGGGCAGCCGCATATACTCAGGACCAGTCGAGCAGTTCATGCCCAGCAGGTCAATCGGCAGCGGCTCTAGCGTGGCCAGCGCGCCGGTGATATCGGTGCCGAAGAGCATCCGCCCGCTAACATCCAGCGTAATCTGCACTTGCAACGGGATGCGCTGACCGCTTTCGGCGAAGCAGCGCTTGATGCCGTGCACAGCCGCTCTGACCTCGAGGATGTCCTGGCTGGTCTCCAGCAGCAGCAGGTCGGCCCCGCCCTCGACCAAACCCTGCGCCTGCTCGCGGAAGAGCTCGGCCAGCTCGTCAAAAGTGATGTCGCTGAGGTCGGGGTCGTCGCCCGATGGCAGCATGCCGCTGGGCCCCATACTGCCCGCTACAAATCGCGGCATACCTGTTTCACGCTCGAGCTGGTCGCAAGCGGCGCGGGCGATTTGCGCGGCGGCGCGGTTTATCTTGAGCGTCTGGTCGCCCAACCCGTGCTCGGAGAGTGTGAGGCGGTTGCTCCGAAAGGTATTGGTTTCGACGGCTTCGGCGCCGACGCGCAAAAAGGACTCGTGTATCTCGCGGATGACATCCGGTCTGGTGATGACGAGGGTGTCGATGCAGTCCTGGTATTGCTCGCCGCCGAAGTCTGCCGGCGTCAGGTCGTAGGACTGGATGCTGGTGCCCATGGCGCCGTCGAAGACGACGATGTGGTCGTCAACGGCGTCGAGGTAGCGCCGGTTAGTGAAGGGTTGCGCGGAGTTCTTCATACCGCGCATGATAGCAGATGAGGCGGAGAATGCCACTGTAGCGGCTTCTATGATCTTGGACATAACTGAATCCGACCACAAAGACACAAATACGCAAAGGGCACAAAGCCGCCGAGCGGCAGAGGCGCTATTCCTAAATCCGCGGAGCTAATTTACAGAATGATGCCCGCCGTTTGGCAGCGTGGGGTCATAAACAGGTTTGCCCATTGGGCGCGTCTTGAGCGTTCCTGAATAGTAGGCGTCGACTCGGTCGCGAGCGATCTCAATGTACTCTTCAACGATATCGCAGCCGTAGCCATTGCGCTTATGCTTTATGGCGGCGATGACTGACGAACCCACGCCGACATAGGGGTCAAGTACATCATCGTTTTCGTCTGTCAATGACAATACAAGCCGCTCCACCAACTCAACCGGGAATTGGCAGGGGTGAACCGTCTTCTCCGGGTGATTGCTCTTGACGTTGGGGAACTCCCAAACATCGCTCGGGTTTTTGCCTTTGGGGTTGCCTGAGAGTTCGCCTTTGCGCGGCCCTTTGAAGTGACGCTTGCCCGGATATTTGGACGGAACACGAATGGGATCCAGATTCCAGGTATAGTCCTTGCCTTTGGTCCACCAATTGATGGTTTCGTAACGACCGGAAAGCCGGTTTCGGCAGTGCAGCCCATGCCCGAAATGCCAAATGATGCGATTGCGCAATTTCAATCCGAAATCGTGAAAGATCGGAAACAGCAGAGAATCCAAGGGCAAAATCTCGCCATTGTCGACGTAGTTGCCTACTTGCCAACAGATTGAACCCTGCGGATGCAAGACGCGAATACATTCGCCTATAACTTCTCGTTGATCGGCCAAATACTCGTCAAGCGACGACTGCACTTCATAACTCTTGCCGATGTTGTAAGGTGGCGAGGTAACTATAAGTTTGAACTTCTCGTCTGGTTGCTCGCGCAAGAATTCGAGGTTGTCCTGGCAATTCAGGACTACATTGTTCGCAGATCTTACTTCATCCTCGGCAAACCGAATCTCAAGATTCTTCGCGTCGTTTCTGTCAAATACTTCAACCTCGAGTCCAAGTGGCTGCTGCACCGTCGCATAGTCGGGCCGGCTGTCTACCGCGCTCGACGCATCCTGCTCCTGTCGTAACTTCATAAAAATTCCTGCCAGAACAAGTTGTCTATACTATACTGTTACGCTGCCCCAAACGCAAACCTTCAACCCAGTTGAAAACGGCTATTCCTAAGCGTGCCTTTTCGGGAGCGCATAACTCGCCATATGCCCCCAACCTTACTCAAATGCAATTGCCGCAAACGGCGCAGCCCGTTATAATCACGCGCTAATTGCCAGACTCCCAACGGACGCCCAATGACATCAGGCACGGTGGAAATCGACAGCAAAGCCACGCGAGAGTCGGTATTCGACACCGGGCGCATCTTGCTGATCTGCAGTGGACACTTTGTGCACGATGTCTACTCCGCCTTCATTTCGCCACTGCTGCCCCTTCTCATCGACAAGCTGGGACTTACGCTGCTGATGGCGGGTTCGCTGCCCGTATTCATGCAAGCGCCCTCCATGCTGGGCCCGCTGATCGGCTATCTGGCCGACCGCTTTTCGGTGCGTTACCTGGTGATTTTCGCGCCGGCCATCACCGCGACGCTGGCGACCCTGATCGGCTTCATGCCCACTTATGGCGCGGCGGCGCTGCTGCTCTTCTGCGTGGGCGTGAACATCATGGCTTTTCACGCGCCGGCGCCGGCGATGATCGCGCATGTGGCCGGCGCCAAGGTCGGGCGCGGCATGAGCTTCTTTATGGCGGCGGGCGAACTGGCGCGCTCGGTCGGTCCGCTGCTGGTTGGCTTCGGCGTGACCGAATGGGGTATGCAGGGCTTGTGGCGGCTGATGTTCTTCGGCTGGCTCTCAAGCGCGGTGCTTTACTGGCGGCTGCGCGATGTCTCGGCCAAGCGCGAGCGCCGCAAAGGCAAGGGCAAACCCATGCTGAAACGCTTCGCGCGCGTGTTCGGTCCGCTATTGGGCGTGATGCTGCTGCGCAATATGGCGGCCAGCAGCCTGGGCATCTTCATGGTCGTCTTCCTGGTCGATATTCGCGGCTTCGAGCTGACCCTGGCCACCGGCGCGCTG
>CAZWCV010000012.1:31976-46548 GCA_964632725.1 uncultured Anaerolineaceae bacterium | reverse complement strand
AGGGCATGGTCGCCTCGCTGACGATGGTCCAGCGCGAGGTAATCAGCGCCACCAAAACGCCGCCGCCACAGCCGATGATGAAGCCGCCGAAGGCTTCCCAAAAGGTCGCGCCGCTCGACTCAAACAGGATCGAGCGCTCGCCCGGCGCCAGCCAGAGACTCGCCTGATGCATGAATTCGCCGAAGATCGCCGATGGCTTGGGCAGCAGGAATTGCTGAATATCAAAGGCCAGGACCAGGATCTCCCAAGCCAGGATGACGCCGACGGCGATAGCCATGGTCGGGAAATAGTAACCCAGCCGACCGCGCAGGGACGCCGCTTTGCTCGCCCCGGCCCCTGTCATCACGCCACCTCGCCGTCGTTAACCGCGTCCGAGCCGATGGCGTCGCGCAGCAGGTCGCGGACGCGGGCCACCAGCTGGATATAGGCGGGGTCGCTGCGCGTATTGAAGTCGCGCGGGTAGGGCAGCGTATTGTCCACGATTTCGGTGATCCGGCCCGGCCGCGGCGACATCACCACGATACGGTTCGACAAAAAGACCGCCTCGGAAATGCTGTGAGTGACGAAGATAATCGTCTTGCCGGTCCGGTCCCAGATCTTGAGCAGTTCGAGATTCATGCGCTCGCGCGTGAATTCATCCAGCGCGCCAAAAGGCTCGTCCATCAGCAGCACGGAGGGGTCGAAAGCCAGGGCGCGCGCGATCGACACGCGCTGCTGCATGCCGCCGGAAAGCTGCCAGGGAAAGTGCTCCGCGAAGGCGCCAAGCTCGACCATCTCCAGCATGGCTTGGGCGCGCTTGCGCCGCTCGCCGCTGGCGTAGCCCATCACTTCCAGGGGCAGCTGCACATTTTTGGTCACGCTGCGCCATTCATAGAGCGTGGCCGCCTGAAAGACCATGCCATACTCGCGATCCAGGCGCGCTCGGCGGGGAGACTTGCCGTTGACAAGCAGGTCGCCCGAGCTGGGTTGCAAAAGATCGCCGATCAGGCGCATCAGCGTCGACTTGCCGCAGCCCGAGGGGCCAATCAGCGAGATGAACTCGCCCGCTTCAATCTCCAGGTCAATGTCCTGCAGGGCAATCACTTCTTCGTCCGCGCCGGGATTGAAGACTTTGTTGAGGCCCTGGGCCGAGATGGCGTTCATAAGAAGCGTCCCCCACCCCAAACCCGATTCCCCCTCGGTCCCCCGCCTGACGGGGGATGTAACCCAAAATGAGGGAGGGGCTTAAGCAACTTATCCGCGGACAGCACGCTCCCCTTCCCTCCTTGTGGGGGAAGGGGCTGGGGGATGGGGGCAAAAAAGGCGAGAATCACAGTTTATGCACTCCCGTCCAAAGTACGGACGTAGCCGCGCAGAGCGAGGCGCTCGGCCAATGTTACCGTGACAAAGAACAGGATGCCGACCGTGGCCGCCATGACGATGGAGGCCCAGAGCTTGGGCGTCGAGACCAGGCTGTAGTCCGAGCTGAAATCCAGGATCGCCCGCCCCAGCCCGTCGCCTATGCCCGAGGGCAATTCGCCGATAATGGCGCCGACGACGCTGGCCGTGGCTGAAACTTTCAGCGCGGTGAAGATATAAGGCAGCGCCGCCGGCAGGCGCAGCTTCCACAGGATCGTCCAGCGGCTCGCGGCGTAGGAGCGCATCAATTCCACCTGCTCCGCCGCGGGCGATTGCAGGCCGCGCAAGGTATTGATCGTCACCGGGAAGAAGGTCAGATAGGCGGCGATGACAGCCACCGAGAGCTGGCCGGCGCCCAGCCAAATAACCACCATCGGCGCGATCGCCAGGATAGGCACGGTCTGCGAGGCTACCACGTAGGGCAGCAGGCCACGCTCCAGCAGCCGCGAATGCGCGAATACCGCGCCCAGGACCAGGCCCAGCGCCGCGCCGAAGGCGAAGCCGAAAATCGCCTCGCTGAAGGTGTAAATGCCGGCGTCCGTCAAGATGCGCAGCAGCAGCAGTTCGCCATTGCGCCGCGCCGGCTGCAAAAAAGCTTCGGCTATCATCTGCAAATGCGGCAGGTTTAAGTCGTTGAGGATCTTCAAGTCCAGCAGCACCAGGCTGCGCGGCGCGCTGAGGAAGCGCTCGTCAGCGAAATCGCCGGCAACCGCAGCGACAGCGCCGCCGAAAACATCGCGCGCAGCGCTGACCTCCCCGGCGTCGTCCGCGCGCACGGCGATGCTCAAGCGCCCGGGGAATGCCGGCGTTATGGGCAAAATAGCCACGCCGTCGCTGCGGTCCAAACGCGCCAGATAGCGCATGTCTTGATAAGGCAGCGCCGCCGTATCATCATCATCGGGCGGGTGCGGCGGCATGAGGTCGTCGAGGTCTTTGCGGTCGGCGATGACATAATCAACCGCGCCGCTTTCCAGGGCCGCCAGCGCCTCATCCATCGAGGGCAGCGCCTGGTATTGCCAAGCCTCTTGCGGCAGCAGGATCTTGTATTTCACCGAATCGGCGAAGGCTTTGCTCGCTTCCCAGCCCACCAGCAGAAACGACAGCGCCAGGAAGAACCCAACGACGCGGCCTGTTTTGCCCGGCGAAATGATCAGCGCGGCGAGCAGGGTCAGGATGGCGTATACAAGCAGCGAAAGCGCATTATGGCCCTCAAGCGACGGAACCAGGAAGAGCAGCCCGTCCAGCAGCAGGATCGCGGCGAGGTAGAGCGCCGGCACGCGGCGCGGCCGCAGCACAAGCGCCATCAGGGTGTAAACCAGCAGGACGACTATCAGTCCGTAATAAGCGCTGCGCAAATTGCGCATGCTGGCGTACAGAATCTCGGCGTCCAAGGCTTCCTGGCCCAGTTCGCCCGCCCAGTTGTCAGCGTAGCGCGCCCAGGGCGACAGTATCTCCTCCGGGTCGTTCTCGGTTTGGTCGGCCATCCAGGTCGCCAGCCGGCCCAGGGTCGACTCGAGCATGGCCTCGTCATCCAGCGCCAGGCCGCCAAAACTGCTCCACAGGCTGAGGACCAGGGCCAGCGCCAGCAGCGTCAAGCCAAGCTGAGTTGGCTTGCGCCAAGGCGACTGGCTGGCGTCGGCGCTGGCTGGTTCTGCAGTGATATCGTTCATAAAGAATCGTTCATAAAGAATTAGATGGTGTTACAAAGTTTGAAATCTTTCCGGTTCGGGCGACCCACTGGGTCGCCCCTACATTTCTCTTCGCGCGGATCAAGACACTTCCGCCAGCGCGTTGGCGACGATTTCCATAGCTGTATCCATGTCCTCGGCGGATACGTTCAGATGCGGCGCGATGCGCACGACGTTGCCGTAGAGCCCGCCCTTGCCCAGCAGCAGCCCCATTTCCTTGCAGGCGTCGACGAAGGCGGCGGTGCGCGGGGCGTCCGGCTCGTTGTTGCCGGGCTGCACAATTTCAATAGCCTGCATCAGCCCCATGCCGCGCGCCTCGCCGACAATGGGAAACTCCGCCTCGAACTCGGCCAGCCGCTCGGCCATGCGCGCGCCTTGAATGGCGCAGTTGCAGGGCGTGTCGTGCGCTTCCATGTATTCGATGGTCGCCAGGGTCGTCGCCATTGTCACCGGATTGCCGCCGAAAGTGGAAAAGGTCAAGCCGGCCACGGCGTCAGCGACCTCGGGCGTGGCGATGGTGCAGCCGATGGGGCTGCCGTTGCCCATGCCCTTGGCGAAGGTCATGATGTCCGGCTCGACGCCCCAGTGCTCGATGCCGCACCACTTGCCGCCGGTGCGCCCCCAGCCAGTTTGCACTTCATCGGCGATGAAGATGCCGCCGGCCGCCTTGACGATGGGCATGATGCGGCGGAAATAATCTTCGGGCGGGACAATGAACCCGCCGGCGCCCTGAATCGGCTCGGCCATGAAGGCGGCGATGCGGCCCTCGGTGCCGGTGGCGATGGTCTCTTCCAGGTCATGCGCGCAGAGGTCAACCACCTGCTCGGGCGTCATGCCCTTGGGCGCGCGGAAGGTATAGGGATTACGCACATGCCTTACGTAGGGATCGTTCACCCCGCCCAGGCGCCAGGGCTGCTGCGCCGACAGGCTCATCGCCAGCATGGAGCGCCCGGAGTAAGCGTGGCGCAGGGTGATAATCACGGGATTGCCGGTGTACATGCGGGCGGCCAGCACAGCGGTCTCATTGGCTTCGGTGCCGCTGTTGGTGAAGAAACATTTCTGCAGGCGGCCCGGCGTTAATTCCGCCACCTTCTCCGCCAGCCGCACCATGATCTCATTGACGTAAATGGTCGAGGTATGCTGCAGCTTCTGCAGCTGCGCCAGCGTGCGCTCGGTAATCTCGTCGTTGCAATGCCCGACCGATACCGTAAGGATGCCGCCGAAGAAATCCAGATAGCGTTGGCCCTCTATGTCCCAGATGTACTGGTCTTTGGCGTGGTCGACAACCAGCGGGTTATCGCCGTGATAAGGCGTCACCGCCGGAAACATGACCTTGCTGTAGCGCTGCATGATGTCTGCGGTTTGGCTCATATTTGTTCTCCCGCGTTCTGAAATGTATGCCGATTATACAATGGCGCCTATTTGAGTTTCCTGCCGCCGCCACCCGATTTCGCCAACCACTTGAAGAGTATTCCGACGACAACTGCAATAGCGATTGCAGTGCCCCAATCCAGCTGTCCGCCGAGCGCGGCGATGAAAGCCGCCACCGGGGCAAGCAGCGACGCGCAGAAGACCGCCAGGAAAGACGATTCGTTGCCCAGGAAAACGTCAAGCATCGCGGATATGAGTATGCCGATAAAGGTCCCGGCCACGACATGCGGTCCGCCGACAAGCTCAATATGATAGTGCAAGAAGGCCAAGGCGTAGGCGCTTTTCACTTCCGCGAGACTTTCAAGCAGCCAGGCGTCCGCACCCATGATCTTGCCGATGGTCGCGCCAGCCAATGCCCCCAGCAGCGCTCCCAAGAAGACGATTACACCGGTTCCAATATCCCCGGACGCCTCTGCACTATCCTCATCATCCGCATTCCCGGGCGCGTTCCTTTCCAATAAGTTACCGACAAATGCGCCCAGCGCCCCGATAATTCCAACTGATACGGCGGCATCCAAAATACTGTCGGCGGGCGCTTCATTGCGAATTACGCCAAGCGCCAAGCCGACCGCCGCGCCCAGAATTGCGCCGCCAATCAGCCCGATGAAACCCCATCCGAGTGCGTTGACAAGCCGATTCATGTTGACATTCCTTCCATAGCATCTGACATGACTGTTGGCTCCGTTATATGCATAATCCGATTCCGCTATGCCAATAGACGCTTGCGCAGCCACAATAGGCTAGACTATAGTGTAACACCTTTGAACACTATGACCAAACTGAATAGTGATTTTGCTACACTATGTACATAGGATTGGCGTATTAGACGCGGATTCTTCGGCTAGCCGAATTCAATTGCATACCCGATGCGACTTGTGCAACATGGATACACGCGCAATCTCCCGCTACGCGGCTTGCCAAGCCGATGTTGTACAATATGGTTGCTGCCGAGATTGTACATTAGCGACAGCGGGTATCCAAGAACCTGTCAACATTCGAGTATGATACGGGTAAACACGCAAGCGCGTCACAATGTAGGGGCGTCTCGGCGAGTCGCCAAAAGGAGCATGACATGAGCAGGACGATTTCGAATTATGTGGATGGCGAATGGGTCGCCTCAAGCGCCGCGGACCTCATGCCGGTGCATGACCCGGCGACTTGCGAGCTGCTGGCGAATTGTCCCGATTCGACGCCGGCGGATGTGGACGCGGCTGTCAGCGCGGCTAAAGCCGCCTTCGACGAATGGCGCAGCACGCCGGTTCTGGTGCGCGCGCAGTATATGCACCACTTCAAGGTGATGGTCGAGGACAATTTCGAGAAAGTTTCGCAGATCGTCGTGCGCGAGCATGGCAAGACCATGGACGAAGCCCGCGGCGAAGTGCGGCGTGGCATCGAGAGCATCGACTTCGCCATGAGCGTGCCGGTGTTGATGCGCAGCGACGGCCTGGAAGACATCAGCTCGGGCATTGACGAGACCACCGTGCGGCAGCCGGCCGGTGTCTTCGCCGCCATCACGCCCTTCAATTTCCCCTTTATGGTGCCGCTCTGGTTTTTGCCTACGGCCATCACCTGCGGCAATACCTTTATTCTGAAGCCGTCGCCGCAGACGCCGTTGAGCACCGAGTTCCTCTTCGAGATGCTGGGTGAGCTGGACCTGCCGGAGGGCGTGGTCAACCTGGTCAACGGCGGCGTACCCTCGGCGACCGCGCTGATGGAGCACCCGGATGTGACCGGCGTTTCCTTCGTCGGCTCGAGCGCCGTGGCCAAGATCATTTACGAGACCTGCACGCGCAACGGCAAACGCGTCCAGGCGCAGGGCGGCGCCAAGAATTACATCGCCGTCATGCCCGACGCCAACATCGAAGCCAGCGTCAGCAATATACTGGGCGCGGCCTATGGCTGCGCCGGGCAGCGTTGCCTGGCGGCGGCCGTGGCGGTCGGCGTCGGCGACGCCTACGATCAGCTCAAGGACGAGCTGGCGACACGGGTCGCCGCGCTGAACGTGGGTTACGGCCTGGACGAGACCACGCAGATGGGCACGGTCATCAGCGACGCGGCGGTCGAGCGCATCGAGTCGATGATTGGGCAGAGCGAAGGCGAAGGCGCCGAAGTAGTGGTCGATGGCCGCAACTTCAGCGTCGACGGCTACGAGCAGGGCGCCTGGGTCGGCCCCACGCTGATCGCCAATGTGCAGCCCAATACCACCATGGCCGACGAAGAAGTCTTCGGTCCGGTTCTGGCGCTGATGAAAGCCGACAGCTTTGAAGAGGCGGTGGACATCGTCAATCAAAGCCGCTATGGCAATGCCGCCAGCATCTTCACCAATAACGGCAAATACGCGCGCGAATTCAAATACAGCGTGAATGCCGGCAATATCGGCGTCAATATCGGCGTGGCGGCGCCGTCAGCTTCCTTCCCCTTCGGCGGACAGAAGGATTCCTTCTTCGGCGACTTGCACGGGCAGGGGATGGACTCCATCGAATTCTATACCGAGCGCAAGATCGTCATCGAGCGGTGGGTGTAGCGCGATGGCGTCTCTGAATACTTTCGGCGCGATACTCAGCCACGCGGTTGAGCTGGAGACGCGGCTCGGCGCCTGGTACAGAGATATTGGCGAGGCGGACAAGGCCAAAGCAGCCGACAAGCGCCGGGCGAAGCTGGAGCGCGCCCGCCGCGAAAATGTGGTCGAGATCACGCTGGAGCCGATTGAGGGCTTGAGCGCGGATGACTATGCGCTCGAGCTCAGCAATGGCTCGGCCGAAGCCCAAGCCGCGGCGGCGCAAGTGGCGGCGCGCTTTTACGCTGATGTCGCGCCCAAGATCAATGTGCGCGCGGCCCAACGGACGCTGGAGCGCTGCGGGCGGGAGCACTTGAGATAGTTGTTGTAGGGGCGAGCCGCTGGTTCGCCCGATGATGGAGATAGTCATGAAGACAATCGAAAGCATCGACGTAATTTGGCGCGACCTCAAAAGGCGCTCCGGCTGCCCCTGCATTATCGGCAGATCGCTGAAAGTGAAATACGTAGCCCGATGGCGACGCGGTGTTGACAAGCTCAGCCCACAAGAAATCAGCGAGTATTACGGACTCAGCTTGCTGCAAGTCCATTCTGCCCTGGCCTACTACTACTTGCATCAAGCTGAAGTAGACTCCGAGTTTGAAGAGGACAGAATATTCAGTGAGAAACTGGATACCTTGGGCCAAAAAGCAGCGGAGGACTGGTACCTGAGTCTACCGATTCCAGCAAATGGTCTGCCAAAGGGCGCCCCGCCCCGAACCGAAAGCATCGATTTAATCTACACTGACCCCAGGGTACGGGGTGGGCGTCCTTGCCTCCTAGGCGCCAATATAAGCGTGGCGGATATCGTTTTGCACCAACGGCAAGGCGCAATCGACGATGAGGAGACCGCGAGCCACTTTGAGATTGGCTTGGCGGAAGTCCACGCTGCAATGGCGTACTATTATTTGCATCGGGCGGAAGTCGACGCGGATATAGCGTCATTAACCACGAGGCTGGAGCAAGAGAGGCTTGTCTGAACAAAGGATACGTTTGTACTTCGACGAAAACATGCCTGAAGCAGCCGCGATACAACTGGCTAATCTGGAAATTGATGTCTTGACAACGCAAAAGGCTGAACGGTGCGGCACAAGCGATCGGGAGCAATTGCGCTTTGCAGCAAGCCAGGAACGCGTGATCTGTTCACAGGACAAGGATTTTCTTGAATTAGCGAAGACAAATCTGGTTCACTGTGGAATCGCCTTTATTGGCTTCAAGAGCAGCGAGAAAGGCGCCATGGTCAGAGGATTGCGCGAACTGCACCGAAGCGAGACAGCTAACTCTATGCGGAACAGACTGGTTTACATCTAGTCAGATTGAGAAGAAAGGACACCCTATGACCGACAAACGAATCGTGCGCGCCGCGCTGCTGCAGGCGTCGTGGACGGGCGACAAAGACTCGATGATCGAGAAGCATATAGAATACACGCATAAGGCCGCCGATCAGGGCGCGCAGATCATGTGCTATCAAGAGCTGTTTTACGGACCTTATTTCTGCCAGGTGCAGGATCCGCAATTCTTCGCCTTCACAGAGGCAGTCCCGGACGGCCCGACCACACAGCGCTTCTGTAAGCTGGCCGCCGAGTTGAACATGGTCCTGGTCGTGCCGGTCTACGAGCAGGACGGCGTGGGCGTCTATTACAATACGGCCGCGGTTATAGACGCCGATGGCGGCTACCTGGGCAAATACCGCAAGACGCATATCCCGCACCTGCCCGGCTTCTGGGAGAAATTCTATTTTCGCCCGGGCAATCTCGGTTACCCGGTCTTTGATACGGCCGTGGGCAAGGTCGGCGTCTACATCTGCCACGATCGGCACTTCCCCGAAGGCGCCCGCGCCCTGGGGCTGAACGGCGCCGAGATGGTCTTCATACCCTCAGCCACCTCGCGCGGGTTGAGCCAGCACCTTTGGCGCATTGAGCAGACCTCGCACGCCATTTTTAATACGTACTACGTCGGCACGAGCAACCGCGTCGGCATCGAGGAGCACGGCGATGACGACTTTTACGGCGAGAGCTATTTCTGCGATCCCAAAGGCCAATTCATCGGCGAGCTGGGCAGCGCCTACGACGAGGAGTTGATTGTGCGCGACCTGGACTTGAGTGTGATTCAGGAAGTGCGCGATACCTGGCATTTCTATTTCAATCGCCGGCCCGACCAATATGGCGAGCTGGTGCAGGATACGGTGTCGGCGAGTTAGATGGATTGCCCCACCCCAAACCCACCTCGCCATCACTTTGGCGAGCATCCGACGAGTCAGGAAGGGGCAGCCAGCTACGCGCGGCAAGCGAGGTTTGTGGGCCAGCCAAGGCTCGCCCCTGCGGATTTGGGCGGGAGGGTGTTGGGGGAATCGGGCCGGGGTTGCTGCGCGCGTTTTCGGCGGCATTTGTATTTCCGCGCTCGATATGTTACATTCAGCGCGATTCAAGATTGTCGACAATGATGTCAATTCCGCAGCCTGCTTGGGAAACCGCAGGTTGCGTTTTGTCCACAGCCGGTCAGTTTCTACGAGGAGAGGTATATGGGATTAGCGACCAACGCCGACCAACTGGTCGAGATGGCTGTCGTCGGTTATGTCAGCCAGCCCACGGTGCGCGGGTATATCCCGCACGCTTCGGGCGAGGCGATGATCTTGCCGGGCATGTCAGGCTTCATCTACAACGCCCGCGTGGGCGATGCCGCCTTTGGCTGGGCGGCCGACCACCTGGAGCCGGGCGCGTCCATCGCCCATCCCGATCTCGACGCCGACTACGCCATGCACTACCTGACCTGCATGGGCAATCAAGCCTTCTTGATGAGCGGGCTGGCCAAAGGCACCGAAGGCATCGTCACCGGCGAGCACGCGCGGCTGCTGGTTGACTTTCCGCCGGATGTGGCGGACCTGATCGCTGTGGGCGACGCGGTGCAGATCCGCGCCAAGGGTCAGGGTTTGCAGCTGGTGGATTATCCGCATATCACGCTCAAGAAATGCAGCCCGCAACTGATCGAGAGTTTGCCCATAGAAGCGGTCGATGAGCGGACGATTCGCGTGCCCGTGACTATGGAACTGCCCATCCGCATCATGGGCTCGGGCGCGGAGCTGAACCCCGATTTCGTCGACCAGGACTTGATGTCGGGCGACCGCGAGTTGATGGCCGAGCTGGGCATTGACCAGATGCTGCTGGGCGATCTGGTCGTGATCAACCACGCCGACCATCGCTACGGGCGCGGTTACAAACCCGGCGCCGTGACCATCGGCTTGTGCATCCACGGCGACTCGGTCATGACCGGCCACGGACCCGGCATCCTGACGCTGATGACTTGCGCCGAGCCTTGCATCGAGTGGGTGATCGACCCGCAAGCCAATATCGCCAATTATCTGAAGATTCGGAAGGAATCATGAGCGCAAAAAACAATGCCCATCAAGTGATCAGCGTTTCGGTACAGGGGGTCATCACGCCGCCGCGGATGCCGCCCCTGCCCGCCATGCCTTATGCGCTGGCGGCCGATGGCAGTCCTTTTCTGCTGCCCGCTTACGGCAGCATCGTCTACAACGTCTCGGTTGGCGATTCGGCTTACGGCTGGTTGGCGGATTGCGTGCATCCCAGCGTCAGCGTCAAACTGGAAGACGCCACCGGCAACCGCGGGTTGAATGTGCTGTCTTGCGTCGGCAATACCGCCATCGTCATGACCGGCAACGCCCAACGCGCGCGCGGCACGGTCACCGGCAAGACGGGCCGCTTCTCGGAGCATGTCATCATCCACTTCGAGGGTGAGGCGCGTGAGCAGATGGCGATCGGCGACAAAATCGTCATCAAAGCCAAGGGCGTGGGCATGAGTTTCGACGATCATCCCGATGTGATGCTCAAGGGCTGCTCGCCGGAATTGGTCGAGGCGCTGGAAGTGACGACCAACAGCGAGGGCAAACTGTCCGTGCCGGTGGTGGCCAGCGTGCCGCCGCATCTGCTGGGCGCGGGCGCCGGCCTGGTCAGCGATGGCGGCTCGATCCACATCCAGACCGCCGACCGCGCGGCGCTAAAAGAGGCCGGGCTGGACGGCCTGCGGCTGGGCGATGTCGTGGCGCTGACCGACTACGACAGCAGTTGGAATCACGGCTATCTGCGGGAGGCGGTGGGCATCGGCGTTATCGCGCAGGGGGACAGTCCGCGCGCCGGTTACGGACCCGGCATCACGCTGATCATGACCTCGGCCGGCGGCAATATCGCTCCCATGGTAACACCGGGCGTGAATCTGAAGGATTTGCTGCTGTAAACTGGGAACCCCCACCCTAAATCCCTCCCCCATTAAGAGGGAGGGACTTTTTTCTCCCCTTCCCTCATTTTGGGGGAAGGGGCCGGGGGATGGGGGCAAGGAGGCAAATAATGTCTTACATCAAACACATGGCATTTGCGGTGAAGAGCGTGGACGAGACGCTGGGGCGCTATCAGACGCTGCTGGGCGTGGGTTTGGACGCGCGCGTGGTGGTGGCTGAGAAGGCGCGCATCAAGGTGGCGATCTTCAATGTCGGCGATATTGAGTACCAGCTGAATGAGTCGCTGGATGCTGACGGACGATTCAGCCAATGGATCGCCGATCGCGGCACGGAGGGGCTGCACCATATCTGCTACGCGGTCGAGGACATCGACGCGGCGCTGGAATCGGCGCTGGCGGAAGGCGGCACGCTGAAGTTATGCAGCAGCTGCAATGTCTTCGGCAGTCACCCGCACCCCGAGGGCTATGTCGCCTTCCTGGAGCAGGAGACCGGCGGCATCGAGCTTGAGCTGATGCAGGTTTATACGCCGGACGAGCTCGAGCAGTACAAGTCTATCCGCGGGATTTGACCATTGCCGCCAAGTGGACTCTTTAACACGATCTGTAAAGCTTGTCCGCTACTCAAATACCGATGACGATACGGTTTCTTGGGGTGGGCGCAGCGCTTCAATGGATTCATGACACTTTTGCCACCGAGGGCACAGAGTAAATATGAGGGCACAGAGAGGCATTCCGGGAAATATGGCGGTTGGCCGAGTCAAGGATAATCCGAGCGTTAGCCGATTCTATCTATGGACTAAGCATGATGCCTTTCCTCTGTGTACTCTATCAACCTCAGTGTACTCGGTGGCAAAGATGTCGAAACTTCGCCTAAGCCGAAGATTCGCGAAATAAGGAAGCTGCTCAGTGCCTATTGAGATGATACGTGTAGAGGTCGACGCTCTGGAGGGTTTCGTGCGGCGCGCCTTCCGCGCTATGGGATTGTCGGCGCAGGAAGCCGAGTTTTGCACGGCCGGGCTGATGCAGAGCGAGCTGCGCTGCCTGCCGGGTCAAGGGCAGGGCGTGGGACGGCTGACCGGTTACTACGAGCGGATTTCCAAAGGGCTGTACCGGCCCGGTACTGAGATGACCGTCGTAAAGGAATCGCCGGCGCTGGCGCTGATCGATGCCGAGATGGTCATGGGCTCGGTAGTGGGGCAAGAGGCCATGGCGCTGGCGGTCGACAAGGCGAAGGTTTGCGGCATCGGCGCGGTATTCGTCTTCAACAGCACGCACTTCGGCTCGGCCGGTTTTCACGCGCGGCGGGCGCTGGAAGACGACTGCATCGGCATCGCCATGACCAACGCCGGCGCGGAGATGGCGCCCTGGGGCGGGCGCGAGCCGCGGGTGGGCACTAACCCCTGGGGGCTGGCGGCGCCGACGGGCGGCGACTTCCCGGTGGTGCTGGATATCGCCTTGACCACCGCCGGCAAGGGCATGATGCGCTGGCATGAGCGCGAGGGCAAGAAGATGCCGCGCGACTGGGCGCTGACGCCGGAAGGCCACGAGACTGACGAGCCGACGGCCGCGATGGCGGGCGCTCTGCTGGGCATCGGCGAGTACAAGGGTTACGGTTTGTCGCTCTTCACCGATGTGCTGACCGGCGTGATCACGGGCGGGGGCTACGGCCTGGCGCCCTTCGCTGATCGTTCGCTGGCCAAGCTGGATGTGGCGCATACCTTCATCGCCATCGACATCGCCTTCTTCATGCCGCTGGCGGACTTCAAGGCGCGCATGGACGGCTTCGTCGCCGAGATCAAGAGCAGCGCGCTGCGGCCCGGCTTCGACGAGATCCTGGTTCCGGGCGAGATCGATCATCGGCGCGAGCAGGCCTACCGGCGCGATGGCGCGCAACTGGACGCGGGAGTCTATCAGCGGCTGCGTGACTTGGCGGAGACGCTCGCTATCAATTTTGACATCTGAGTGAGCAGGCATGCAACAGTTTAGCCACAGAGGGCACAGAGAAAAAACGAGGGCACAGAGTAAAGCAATTTGGCAGTCATTAGTTAACGACACTTTCCAAAATAAAGTTTGTGGCCCAATTGGCGGGAGCATCAAAGCGTGAACACACCCAAAACACTGGCGCGGCCGCTGGCGCAGCGCGTGGCCGGTCTGGACGATTTAAGCGCGCCCGCGCCTGAAGGACCGCCCATCCCGGCCAAGGTGATCGCGGCGGCGGAAGCGGCGCTGGAACGCGGCGAGACGCACTATACCGACCGGCCCGGCATCCCTGAGCTGCGGACCCGGGTCGCCGAGCATCTGCTGGAACGCTGGAACGTGGCCGTGGACCCCAGCGAAGTCACCATCACCTGCGGCTCGACCGAAGCGCGCTACGTCACCATGACCCTGCTGGCTGAGCCGGGCGGCGCCGTGCTTTGCCCGGGCGACAGCGCGCGGATTCGCGGCGCCTTGCATCTGCTGGGCGCGAGGGTCGTCGATTCGGTTCAGGACGATGTCAGCCTGCTCTATCTCACGCCGGATGTCTATCGCGAGACCGCGATCGAGCTGCTGCAGCGGGCCGAGGACACGGACTGGTGGATCGTCTACGACCTCAGTTTCGCCAAGACCGCGCCGCCCTTTCACCCGGCGCAGAACCCCAAGCTGGCGCGGCGGGTGGTGACTATCGATTCCTGGTCGGGGCGGCTGCCCGGCTGGCGGCTGGGCTGGATGGCGGGCTCGGACATGGCGCTGAAGCTGCGCGCGGGCAAGCAGGCGATTACGATTTGCAGCACCGCCGTCTCGCAGTGGGCCGGGCTGGAACTGGTCAGGACAGGCATCTAACCCCTCCCCCGGCCCCTCCCCGGCGGGCCAGGGAGGGGAGAGTTGCTCGCGAGACTGTTATTTGCTCGATTAACTGAGTTGAATTCAAACTGTAGGACTGTGCAATGATGTTCTCAGCGAACCCCAAGATACCCGAAGCCGTGCGCGCGGTCGCGGCCGATGGCACCCAGCTGCGTTACGCGCTGATGGAGATGGCCAAGGGTATGGACGATGTCATCGCCTTGGGCCGCGGCGACCCCGACCTGCCGACGCCGCCGCACATTGTAGCAGCGGCCAATCGAGCCATGCGCGCCGGGCTGACGGGGGAGACGCCGGTCAAAGGCATGCCGCAATTGCGCGCGGCCATCGCGGCCCATATGCGCGAGGTCAACGGACTGCCGGTCGACGCCGAAAACGTCATGGTCACTACCGGCGGGCAGGAAGGTCTGTT
>CAZWCV010000012.1:30365-31966 GCA_964632725.1 uncultured Anaerolineaceae bacterium | reverse complement strand
CAGCCATGACTGCCGAAGGGAAAATAATCGAATAGAAAAGCTGAAAACTGCGGATAAATCGTTAACTTTGGGGCGCAATGCCAAAATTCCAGGAGATCATAACCAACGACGAGGTCAACGGACTGCCGGTCGACGCTGACAATGTCATGGTCACCACCGGCGGCCAGGAGGGTTTGTTCCTGGCGGTGCAGGCATTGATCGACCCCGGCGACGAAATCCTCGTGCCCGACCCGCGCTATAGCTCCTACGATGACGCCATTCGCCGGGCCGGCGGGCGCATGGTCATGGTCCCGACCAATCGCGAAGACGCCTTCAACCTGGAAGCGGACACGGTCGAGGCGGCTATCACGCCGGCGACCAAGGCGCTGCTTATCGTCACGCCCAGCAACCCGACCGCCGGTATCGTCAGCGAGGAGCGACAGCGGGCCATCGCCGAGGTCTGCATCCGCCACAACTTAATCGTCATCGTGGACGAGATCTACGGCAAGATCGTCTACGCGCCGCATAAGCACCATAGCATCGGCTCGCTGCCGGGCATGGCTGAGCGCACGATTACGCTGGACGCCTTCTCCAAGTCATACGCTATGACCGGCTGGCGCTGCGGATATGTGGCGGCGCCGGCAGACGTGATTGAGGCGATGGCGCGCATCAAGCAGGCAACGACGGGACCGGTGGCCACGGTCTCGCAATGGGCCGGTCTGGCGGCTATGACCGGACCGCAAGATTGCGTCAGCGAGTACCTGGAGATTTACACCGAGCGGCGGCGCGTCTTGCTGGAGGGCCTGGACAGCGTGGGCTTCGCTTATGGCGAGCCGCGCGGCGGGCTCTTCGTCTGGGCGGACAGTTCGTCCACCGGCATCCACGCGGCCGAGCTTTCGTATCTGCTCTTGAACGAGGGGCGGGTGTTGATCTTCCCGGGCACGGCCTTCGGCGAGAAGTGGCGCGAGTACGTGCGCATCACCATGCTGGAGCCGATTGAGACCTTGCGCGAGGCGGTCAGCCGTATGCTGCCGGTGATCGAGCGATACCGGGTTTGAGGGCGCCAGGGCATGGTGAAAATCCTGCGCGGAGAACACAATACAGGTTATTTTCACCACAGAGAACACAGAAGTAGAACAAAGTAAGTCATGCAAATCTCATGTCAAGAAACTTTTCCTTTACCACAGAGGAAAATGAGGATACACAGAGGGCACAGAGAGTTTTGAATTGTTTCGATACCACCGCAATTCAGGCGGCCATCCGACAAATGAGAACTTTCGCTGGCATGCGATCACTTCATTGCTTTACTCGGTGTACTCTTTTTAACTCTGTGTACTCGGTGGCAAATCTTTTGCATGACTTAGCCGCATTTACTGAGGTCACAGAGATTTTTTGGATGGCAAGGGCGGCGACCTCAAGTCAACAGCTTTCAGCATTTTCAGTCATTCGAGTACGTGATTTTCGCATGACTATGCGGTATAGTTCTTGGCAATCGCCGATTGAACGAGGAAGGAGAGTTTATCGGGATTTTCGGCAAGTATCGTCAGATTAACGTATCCAAGTACAGGAGTAGAAGATGAATAAGCGAATCCCACTGTTGCTTTCATTGCTGCTGATCATTG
>CAZWCV010000012.1:8760-30355 GCA_964632725.1 uncultured Anaerolineaceae bacterium | reverse complement strand
CTCGGTGGCAAATCTTTTGCATGACTTGGTCGCATTTACTTAGGGCGCAGAGAAAACACTACAGCGTATTGGTGTAGGGGCAACTTAATAAGTCGCCCGAACACTCGGCCTACAGAGCGGGCGACCTGATAGGTCGCCCCTACAGCCAGCAGGTATACAGCAACTGGCGAAGCGTCAGGAGGCAAGTCGAGCATGTCTTCACAGGCTGAGTTGCATCGCGAGTTGCGCAAGGCGACCGCAGCGGAAACGCGCCGCGACATCGCGCTGCAGTTGCTGGCGCGGACGGGCAGCCGGCAATATCTGGACGATTGCCTGCGCGCGCTGAACGCCGAGCCGGTGCGGGCGACGCTGGACGAGAGCCAGCGCGAGATTCTGCGCGAGAAATGCCTGGGCTATTTCGCCGAGAGCAAGCGCGATAAAGCCGGCCTGCTGCGCGAAGGCTTGACGCGCCTGCTGGTGCATATCGAGCATCCCGACGACGCCGATATCTACAAGCTGGGAGTAGCGACCTACTATTTGCAGCCGGTTGATGATGTGGCGCAGAATCTGCGAGCGGTAGCGCTGGCGGGCCTGGCGCCGATTGACCCGCCGCTGGCTTGCCTTTACGCGGCGCGCTTCCTGGGCGAAAGGCATACGTCGGTATTCAATTGCGAGCCGGCGATGACGGCGATTGACGTGCTGGTCGCCTCGAATCAGCGGCTGCCCATCTATCAATTTCTGCTGCGCGGCGGGGAGGCTATGGCGCGTTCGCAGCGCGGCGAGTTGACCGGCAAGGCGCTGGAGTCGCTGGGCGCGGGTTTTCCGCCTCATCTTTACGAGGAGTTGATCGGGCAGTATCAGGCCCTGGACCAGCCGACGGCATCAATGGGCATCATAAACTTCATCATCGAGGGCCGCGCCGAGGCGCTCTACAACCGGCTGGAGGACGTGGTTCTCTCAACGCGGGATGTGGACCTGCGGCGTTACGGGCTGGTGATGATGGCGGCGGCGCGCGATGACGAGCTGGGCCGGCGCCTGCTGAGCATGGCCAAGCTGGCGCGCGCGAGCGACCTGCCGCTTTTCATCGACGCCCTTGAAATATGCCATCTTCCCGAGCGGGAGGAGGCGCTGGCGAAGCTCCGGAAGCGGCTGGGCTAGGAGCGGATTTCGGGCCGGAAAATGCTGGCCAGCGCGCCTTCAATCTGCAGCGTCACATTATTCACGATGGCTTCCGCGGACGCTTGATCGAGAAGCGAAATGTCAACCAGCACATCAACCGTCGCCAGGTAGCGCCCACGCGCGTAAAGCGCCAAAAGATGCACACCGGCTTCGCCACCGCAGGTTGGGGCGCTGTGGCGATAAACCGCGGTGAAGTCCGAATCGCGCTCGTAGCCGTAACTGTCCAGCCACAGCAACATGAATTCATCGTTCATTGCCGCCTCGGCGGACTGGGCGTCAGCGAAAACATCAACCCAATAACCCAGCGACGAAAAGAAAACCGAGGGATCGCACTGGTCATTGGCAATCTGCATCCGGTAGCGATAGTGGTGTCCGTAGCGCTCGGCAAATGCCGCGAATCCGTCCTGCAGCGCATCAGCCACGGAGGCCGCCGCCAGCGCCTCGGTCGAGAAATGGCCGGAGTACTCGGCGTCCAGCGGCAGGCTCGGTGGCAGGCCCCCGGTGAAGGCAGCAAAGGCCGCCTCAACCTGCCCTTGCGTCGCCGGTTCCAAGTTAACCAAATCGCTGTTGTCGACGTCCGCGGGATCGCTGATGATCAACACGGTATGCAGGGTCTCGCCCGGCTCAGGCGCCGCGCTCGGGTCGCGCTCGCGGATGGCTTCCACGATGTCTTGGCCGGCCAGAACATCGCCGAAGATAGTGTGCTTGTAATTCAAGTGGGGCGTGGGCGCGGTGGTGATGAAGAACTGCCCCCCGTTGGTGCCGGGGCCGGCATTCGCCATGGCCAGCTTGCCGGGTAGATCGAATTGCAGGAAACCAATTGGCTCGTCTTCGAAGCGGTAGCCGGGTCCGCCGCGCCCGCTGCCGGTGGGGTCGCCGCCCTGCGCCATGAAATCGGGGATGACGCGATGAAACGTGGTGCTGTCGTAATAACCCTGCCCCGCCAGGAAGACGAAGTTGTTCACGGTGATGGGCGTCAAGGCTTCGTAGAGGTCGACGTAGACCGCTCCGGCTGATGTGCAGAAGATGGCGCGGTAGTCGGCGCCCGGCTCAAGAACCTGCTCGGCCTCTTCGAATTGCATGGGCGTCAGCGCGGCCGGCTCGGCGGCGTCGCAGAGTTCCTGCGGCGTCGGCAGGTCTTCGGCAATCGCAAGGGCAGTTATTGCCGCGAGCGTCAAGAGCGCAATCAGCGAGTTTAGCAGGCGCATGGATTCTTCCTCCGGGTTGGCCAGCGATGCCATAAGTTCCGCGCATTGTGCATGACTGAAGGGCTATTGCATAGGCAAGGAATCGCGCCAGCGGCCAATGCGACGAAACAGCGTCGAATTGACAGCCGAAAGGCGGCTGCTACAATCGGTCGGTGATGACGCAACTGAACTGGACCAAAGAATGAGCGACTTCCCCGGTTTCCCGCCCGAGACGCAAGCCTTCCTGCGCGAGTTGCGCGAGAACAACAATCGTGAGTTTTTCTCCGCCAACAAGCCGCGCTACGATGAATACGTAAAGGCGCCGGCGATCAACTGGGTGGCGGCCATGGGCGAGCGTTTGAAGACGCTCGACCCGGATATTGTCGTTGATCTGCGCGCGAACGGCAGCGGTTCGTTGATGCGGGCGGCGCGCGACACCCGCTTCAGCAAGGACAAGTCACCCTATAAAGTCAATGTCGCGATGATGTGGTGGCATGGCGCCGGCAAGAAGATGCAGCATCCGGGTTTTGGCATGCAGATCACGCCGGACGACGCCGGCTTGATGGCGGGCATGTTTCATTTTCAGAAGCCGATGCTGGAGGCTTATCGTCAAGCCGTGGTGGATGATGAATTGGGCGAGGCGCTGCTGGAGGCGGTAAAAGCGGTCGAAAGCGCCGGTTACTCCATAAGCGGGCGGCATTACAAAACCGTGCCGCGCGGTTACGACAAGGAGCAGCCGCGGGTCGAATGGCTGAAGTACAACAACTTTCACGCCGGCAGGCACGATATCGCGCCGGGCGTAATCGCCTCGCCGCAATTGATTGAGGTTTGCTTCGATCACTTTGCCAAATTGGCGCCGATTCACCACTGGCTGGTGGCGGTGCAGAAGCGATTTGGGGGCGTTTAGCGCGAGCGACAACTTAAGGGACTGGTTAAACCATCTCACGGATTTCGAACGGGTTTCCACTGTTATTTCAAGAGCATCTTACCTATAATCCCCAAAATATCCGCCAGCGCGAAATAACGCTCTTATCGTCGAGTATGCTGCGTAGCCGGCGCGACCTTCACAACCTAGCAGTTTGGGAGCCTGAGTTGATCTTACGCCTGCTGCGAGCGATTATCATTCTGCTCGCCATTCTGCCATTCAGCCTGGCGTCCGCGCAAGACGCCGCCATCACGCTCGACATCATCGGCATTACCTCAACCGACCTCAGTCAAGTCGCCATTCACGCCAGCATTCTGGACCAGAGCGAGCGCCTGGTTTCCGGATTGGGCGTGGAGAACTTTTCAATCGGCGGCGATTTGCGGGGCCTGGCGGAAGTCCACGATGTCGAGAATATCAGCGACGACGACCTGAATTTCGCCACGGTGCTGGTCATCGACACCAGCAGCAGCATGGCCGACATTCCGTTGACCCAGGCGCAGGCGGCCGCCCGCGGCTATATTGAGGCGCTTGAGCCGGACGACCCGGTCGCGATTGTCACTTTCAGCACGGAGGTGCGGCAGGTCATTGATTATACGACTGACCGCGACAGGCTTTACGCCGCGATAGACAGTCTGGCTTACGGCGGCAAAACCGCGCTATATGACGCCACGCTGCGCGGCATTGAGTTGGCGGTGGAAGCGCCGCTGGAGCGCAAGGCGGTCGTCATCCTCAGCGATGGCGGCGAATACGGCGATGTCAGCCTGAGCAGTCGCGACGAAAGCATCCGCGCGGCGACCATTCACGGCGTGCCGGTTTATTCAATCGGCCTGGGCTGGTCGATCGACCGCCGTTTCCTGGAAGCGATCGCCTCGGAATCCAACGCCACCTTTTACGAGTCGCCCGAGCCGGAAGAGCTGGGCGAGATCTACCGCAGCCTGGCCTTTTTGTTCCGCAGCCAGTACATCGTAACGCTGAGCGTGGACGTGCCCGCGGACGGCATGCGCTACGATTTCACGCTGAACGTCGCTACAGCCGACGGCCGCGCTGCATCCGGCGACGCCACCCTGCGCGCGCCCATTCCGATTCCGCTGCTCTTCCTGCCCGATGACATCTTCGCCGAAGCCTTGGCCGAAGATACGCAGATCACGGTGGAGATCCTCGCCGACCAGGATATCGAGAGCATTGAATACGCCGTCGACGGCGAAGTGGTTTCGACCGAAGAGACATACACGATTGAGCCGGACGAGCAGCAGCCGGGCGAATATCAGCTGGATATCCGGGTCGAGGATGTGGAAGGCGATGTCGGCGAGCTGACTACCGAGTTTGAGATCGCCGCGCTGCCGCCGACAGTGTCCGACGATTTTGAAACGGCGGCCGAAGACGAAATCGTCGACGCCGAGGTCATCTCGGTGGATGCAGGCGGCCAGACCGAGATCACGCAGGTCGAGTTTGTCGTGGACGGCCAGGTCGTCAAGACCGACAATCAGGCGCCCTACGACTTTGATCTGGATCCATTCGAGCTGCGCCCGGAACAACACACCTTGAGCATCCGCGCCACCAATGCCGGCGGCCAGACCACCGTTATCGAACGCACATTCGAAGTGGAGGTCATCCCGCCGCGCCTGGACATTCAGGGGCTTTCCGGCAACACCGTCGTCAGCGATACGCTCAGCGGCACAATCACAGCCCAGGGCCAATCGCCGATTGCCAGCCTGAGCGTTGACCCCGATGTGGGCGTCGCGGTCAGCGGGGATCGGCTGGACTTCACTATCGACGCGGCGGACTTCCCGCCCGGCCGCCATACCCTGGCCTTCCGCGCCGTCGATGAAACCGGGGCCGAAACGGTCGAGACCATCGAATTCGAAGTCGCCGCGCTGCCACCGACTGTCGCGCTGAGCGGCATAGCTGTCGACGCGGTGATCAGCGAAGCGCAAGAAGTGGCTGTCGACGCCGGCGGCCAGACCGATATCGCGCGCATCGAAGTGTCATACGATGGCGGGCCGGCCCAGACAGTCGAGGATGAGAGTTTCACAATCCCGGCCGCTGAACTGGGCGACGGCGAACACGAGGCTCTGGTATCCGTCACCAACGAAGGCGGCGAGACCACGACCCTGCGCCTGCCGTTCACGGTGGATTTGCCGCCGACGCCGACATTTACGCCGATGCCGACGGATACGGCCACCGCAACAGCCACGGCGACAGATACTAATACGCCGGAGCCCACGGCGACGAACACCCATACGCCTGTGTCCACCGCCACGCCAACGGCAGACGTCACAGCGACCGCGGAAGAGTCCTCGCGACAGACCCAGGCGGCGGCGCCAAGCGATACGCCGATTCCGACGGATACCGCGACTTTCACTGCCGTTCCCACGGATACGGCGGTTCCAACTGAAACGCCGGTCCCAAGCGATACGGCCACCTTTACCGCCGAACCAAGCGATACGCCGGTCCCATCGGAAACCGCAACTTTCACTGCCGTGCCGTCGGCTACCGCGGTAGCTACAGACACGCCGGTTCCGACCGACACGCCGCCGCCAAGCGCTACGGCCACCTCCACCGCCTCGCCAACGGATACGCCTACGAACACGCCGGTACCATCGGATACGCCAACTGACACGCCCGCGCCAACAAGCACGGATACGGCCACCTACACCGCCGCGCCTACCAATACACCAGAAGCGACCGATACGGCTGTACCAACGGACACGCCAACAGACACGCCGATTCCAACGGACACGCCGACTGATACGCCTGTCCCAACGGATACGCCGACTGTTACGCAGGTCCCGACTGACACGCCTACGGATACGCCGGTCCCGACCGACACGCCGACATTCACGGCCATACCAACCGATACGCCAGTTCCCACTGATACGCCGACCGACACGCCGGTCCCGACTGACACGCCGACGGATACGCCGGTCCCGACTGACACGCCGACGGATACGCCGGTCCCGACCGACACGCCGACCCAGACAGACGCGCCGACCGAGACGCCGACCGACACGCCGGTCCCGACTGACACGCCGACTGATACGCCAGTTCCGACTGACACGCCGACGGATACGCCGGTCCCGTCCGACACGCCGACCGATACGCCAGTCCCGACTGACACGCCGTCCGATACGCCGGTCCCGTCCGATACGCCGACGGATACGCCAGTCCCGACTGACACGCCGACTGATACGCCGGTCCCGACCGACACGCCGACTGATACGCCGGTCCCGTCCGACACGCCGACGGATACGCCGGTCCCGACTGACACGCCGACGGATACGCCAGAGCCAACGGAGACGTCAACCGATACGCCGGTTCCAACCGACACGGACACGCCGACGCCGACTGACACGCCGACGCCGACCCTGGACGTCACCGCCACGGCCGAGGCCAGCTTGACCGCCATGGCGCAATCCACGCAGGACGCGGAGGCCACGACCGAAGCGGAAGCAGCCACGGCGGAAGCCGATGCTACCGAGCCGCCAACTGAAGCGCCGACCGAGCTGGCGCCAGCCGCTACCGATGCGCCCACGCAAGCGGCGGTCATCGAGCCAACGGCTCAGCCGACGCTGACGCCGGTGACCATCACCGAGATTGACGCGCCCAGCGCCGACGAACCGGAGACGCGCGACACTGCCCTGGCGATTGGCGCTGTGGTTGTCGGCCTGCTGCTGCTGATTCTCTTCATCGTCTCGCGGCGGCGGCGCTAGCGCAACGAAGGCGCGCTGAATTGCGTATTCGAGTCAAGAAATATGCGCTGAGGCGAACATGCGAGAATTTATCATTCGGGTCTTGATCAACGCGGTGGCCATTGCGGTTACCGCCATGATGATCCCCAATATCCACATCGCCAATAACGACCTCTCCACGTTGCTCGTGATCGGCTTGATCTTCGGCCTGGTGAATTCGCTATTGAAGCCGCTGCTAATCCTCTTGACCTGCCCGGCGGTGCTGCTGTCGCTGGGTTTGTTCATCTTTGTCATCAACGGTGTTATGCTGCTGATCACCGACTCGCTCGCTGGCGAGCGGCTGATTATCGACGGCGGCATCTTCACCGCCGTTCTCGGGGGCATGGTGATGGGCGCGGTTTCCATGCTGCTGGAAACCCTGCTGAGGCTGGACGACAAGGGCGGCCGCCGGCAAGAGACGATCATATTCCACGACTCGTCCAAACTCAAATAGACCGCGCCCGGCTGATGAGATTCGCGAGCCGCGTGGTATATTCAGAGTCAGCCGGCCGCTCGCCGGCGGCAATAAGGGCGACTGCGCTCCCGCAAAATACCCGCGGCCCTCGGCTAGCGCAATTGGCGCTTTGATTGAGACGAGAACGAGAAGGCCACTTGTCCCGGAACAAGACAAGCGTCTGCTGGATCAGCAGCGCGCGCTACAGCCAGCCGCTGGACGCCATGGCCGCGCGCAAGTGGCAGTTGCTGGCCGAGCTGGATCAATACGACTTACGCGTGGTCGGCTTCTCGACTTCGCTGCGTCCGCGCCGTTTCAGGGAGCGCGCGGAATTCATTCTGCTGCCGCAGCCACCGACAGCGCCCCTGCGTTACCTCAGCTTTTTTCTGCTGGCGCCATTGCTGGCAGCCTGCCTGACGCTGCGCTACCGCTCGGAAATACTGGTGGCGCAGAGCCCGTTTGAAGGCGCAGTCGGCGCGGCGGTGAAGTTTTTCGCGAGCCTGTTCGGGCGGCGTCTCCGTTTGATCATCGAGAATCACAACAATTTCGAAGAAGACCTCTTCCTGCAACGCGGGATTCCGCTGCAATCTGTATACCGCCGGCTGATGCTGGGGGCGGCGCGCTTCGCCTTTCGTCACGCCGACGCCCTGCGCGTCATCTCGTCGTCCACGTCCGAGCGCGCCCGGCATTATGCGCCCAGCCTGCCTCAAGTTCGCTTCATGACATTCAGCGATACAGACGTCTTCCAAGGGACGGCGCGGCGCGTCGCGGTCGAGGACGCCACAGATATCGTCTACGCCGGCGCGTTAATCCCGCGCAAGGGCCTGCATCACCTCTTGCGGGCTTTTGCCGAGCTGGAGCAGCCGGAGGCGCGGCTGCAGCTGGTGGGCCATGCCGAGAACGCCGATTACGCCGCCTCTTTGCGCGAACTGGCGGAGCAACTTGGCATCAGCAAACGCGTCCAATTTCACGGCGCCGTCTCGCAGCGGGAGTTGGCGGAATACTTCGCCGCGGCCCGGGTCATGGTCCTGCCCTCGCTTTCCGAGGGCTTGGGACGCGTGGTGGTGGAGGCGATGCTGCTGGGAACGCCGGTCATCGGCAGTCGCGTGGGCGGCATCCCGGATATGGTTGAACCGGGCGCGACCGGCTGGCTGGTGGAACCCGGCGACGAAGCCGAGCTGGCCGCGGCCCTGCGAGACGCGTTTGAGGCGGACGTCAAATCCATGGGCGCCAAGGCGCGCGCCTTTGCCTGCGAGTTCTTTTCGCCGCAATCGTACGTCGCCGGCTATCAGGAGCTATTCGAGCTGGCGCTGGGCGGCGCGGACAACCGCAGCGAAGCCGCCATGCGGGAGCGCGACGCATGAGCGGCGCCAACCTGCTCACCAGCGGCGATATCCCGCGGCAGATTCGGCGGATTGGCATACCGGTCGGCATCGGTGTGCTCTTTAACAATCTCTTCCAGGTCGTTGACACCTTTTACGCCGGCGAATTTTCGCGGGACGCCTTGGCGGCGCTGGCGCTGTCCTTTCCGATCTACTTCATCATCATCGGCCTGGCCAGCGGCCTGGGCACGGGCGCGTCGGCGCTGATCGGCAACGCGCTGGGGGCGGGCGAGCGCGAAGAAGCCGCCTATTTCGCCGCGCAGGGCATTACGCTGACCGTCTTGCTCAGCCTGGTGACGGCGAGCGCGGGCATCGCGGTTTCGCCGCGGCTTTACGAAATCCTGGGCGCGACGGGCGATGCCGTTGTTTTCAACATGAGTTACATCACGCCGATATTCCAGGCGACGGTCTGCTTCAATCTGGTCTTCATGTTCCACGCGGCGCTTTCCGCCCAGGGGGAGACGCGGCCCTTTCGCAACTTTCTGATTCTGGGATTCCTGCTGAATATCTTCCTTGACCCCTGGTTCATTTATGGCGGCTGGGGATTGCCGGCCATGGGGGTGGCCGGCGTCGGCGCGGCTACGGCCGTGGTGCAGTTGTTCGGCAGCCTGATCCTGGGCTGGCGCGCCCTGCGCTCGCCCTTATTCGCCGAGTTCCGGCCGGGCATGCTGATGCCGGATATGCGGCGCGCGCTGCAAATCATCAAGCAAGGCGCCCCGCCCGCCCTCGACCTGAGCACAGTCTCCATCGGCGGATTCGTTGTCACGTACTTTATCAGTCGCTTTGGAACCGATGTGGTGGCCGCGTATGGCATCGCCAGCCGGCTGGACGGGCTGTTCTGGATTCCGCTGGTGGGGCTGGACGTGGCGACCCTGGTGCTGGTGGCGCAGAACAATGGCGCGCGGCGTTACGGGCGTATGTGGCAGGCGCACAATACTGCTCTGCGCTACGGACTGATCCTGATGATTATCGGCGGCGCTTTCGTCTTTGTTTTCGCGTATGACTTAATCGGTATATTCACCGGAGAAAGCGCCATCATCGAGACGGGCGTCGTCTACCTGCGCATCAGCGCGCTGGCTTACTGGGCCAAGCCGATGGGTTTCATCGGCTTTGCGGCGTTGCGCGGCATCAAGCGGCCGCTGCTGCCGATGATCATCAGCATAACGCGCATGATCATTTTGCCGGCGATTCTGCTTTACGCGCTGGTGATTGAGCTGGGCGCCGGCCTGCTAAGCATCTGGTGGACCATATCGCTAATTACGATCGTCTCGGGATTCGTGGCCTGGCGCCTCGTGTGGCGCTTGATGCCGCGGGAAAATGCTAGCGCCGCACCCTCAGCGTCGTGAGATATTCGTGGCGGCGTCCGGTTGCTTCGCCCTGCGCGGTGTAGACCGGCAAGTTCTCCACCGGATCGCCCGCCTCAGCCGGGAGCTGATACATACCCAGAACGAGCGCATAGTCGCCGTCCGCCAAATCACAGGGGATGAGCAGCTCGCGCTCGTCAAAATAGCGCTGGTCCAACTGCCAAATGGATGTCAGATAAGCGCCGCCCGGTATGTCGTCGGCATTGGCGACGCCTTGCCCGTCATCACCGACCAGGGCCAGGGTAGAGCTATACAGGCCAGAAGTCTCTTGCGCCGGCGACCACCAGGTATCCACCGAAACAGTCGCGCAGGGCGGCACAGTGTGGTCGCCGTTAAGGCGCCAGCTTAGCACATTAAAAGCATCGCCGAAGCGCCAGAGCGGCTCCCCGATCGACTCCGGTTGACGACGATATTCCAGAACTTCCAGGGGGAGATAGTAGTTTTCGCCGGGGAAATCGACCACCGTGGCGACCCCGTGCTCCCGTTCCAGCTGCGCCAGCATATTCCGCGCGCCTTGGCCGGGTTTGCCTTTGATCACCCAGACACGCTCGCTATCGCCGAGGAAAGTTTGCAGACGCTCCCAATCGCCCGTGTCCAAACCCGAGGCCCAGTTTTCGTCGAGGTAGCCCGGGGGCGCAAAAGAATCTTGGGCCGGATTGTCCCAACTTATGGAAAATATGTCCCGTTGGCTTAATCCCAAGCCGGTGCGTTCGCGCAAATAATAGATGATTGGAATGCTCTCCCAAGATTGCCCGGCGGCGATGAGCACGCGATCTGCAGCCGGTTCAAACCGCTCTTCGATGTACGACGCCACATCCCAATAGGCGGCGTTACCGGTAAAGGCGCGGAACTGCGTGACAAACGGGACAAAGAAGAAGAGCAGCGTCAGCAGCTGCAAGTGCAGCGGCATCTGGCGCAGCGCCATCACCGCGATCAATACCAGCGTTGGCGCCAGGATCAGCAGGTTTCTGGGCGTCATACTGGGCACAAAAGCGTTGACGATGAATGGCAGCCCAAACATGACGACCGCGGACAAGATTAGCCAGCCCGCGCGCCAATGCAAGGCAAAACGCATGCGCCGCTCAAGCGCAGTCGCGCGTTCATGGCTTTCGGCGGCAGACCGTGACGTTCCCGCGCTATGGCCGAGATAATCCCGCGCAAGGTTGACCAAAAAAAGCAGGAGGCCGCCCGCCAGCAGCAGCAATCCCAGGCTTTCCGGATTCGCTCGAAAGCGGTCATAGAGCGTCAAGACGCCTTGCCAGGTGGAGTGCACGTTGTAGCGAATGACGCCACCGCGATCGGCAAAGTGAATGAACACGCGATAGCCGCAGGCGACCGCGATAAAGGCATACAGCCACAGGCCGCGGCGAAAGAGTTCGCGGTCCAGCCTGACGAAGACCAGGACACAGATCCCTTGCGCGGCAAGCGCGGCGACCATAAATGGATGCGCATAGGTCGGCACTGCCGCCAGCAAGAGCGCCAGGCATGCTCGCATGGCGTTCGGCTTGCGGATGAAGCGCAGCAGCGCCCACTGAAAACCAATGACGCCGCAAGCCAGAATCGCGTATGGACGCGCTTCGTGAATGTAATAAACGAAAATAGCGTAGGTGCCGAGCAGGACGAGCGCCAGCCAAGCCGCATGCAGATCGAACAGGTCGCCAGCCAGTCGTATGAACATCGCCAGCGCAATAATGGAAAGCAACTTTGAACCAAAACGCACGATGTTTTCGTGGTGGCCAAAGAAAAATACCCATATATCCTGAACGAAATTCTCCGGCGGAAGTTGCCGAAATATCTGACTGATATGCGGGACGAAGCCGACGCGCTCGATGTTGCCCAGGGCGTAATGCACGGTCCAGGCCTCGTCTTGCCGGTAAGGACGGTCGTGAAAATTGCGCGACTGTATGACAGTCAATGTTACGATCGTTGCAGCGAAGAGAACAAGCGCAGCGAGGCGCCGGCGGGGATCAACGTTAAGGGAAGTCATAAGAATGGCAGCATGATACCATGATCGCCGCTGGCGCGCCAGCAAGCAAGGGACGCGAAATACGCCGCATTTTGCAGGAGGAATTGACCATGGAAAAAAAATCAGCGGCGCCAAAAGCGAGCATCGTCCGCTGCGCCTCCTGCGATGGCTTCGGCTGGTTTGACGATGACTTCGGCGGGGAAAGCGCGGACTGCGACTGGTGCGCCGGCGTCGGTTATGTCTACCGCCTCGACGGACGGGACGCGGCGATCCCGAAAGCCGACTTCGAGGCGGTCGCCGAAGAGTTGGAGCGGCTGGAGCTTGAGCGGCTGCGCGAGCTGGGTTATCAAGGCGCCGCCAGGAAACCCTGGCAGCAGCGGATTCGCAAAGATACCCAGCTCGGCCGCAACCCCTATGCCGGCGGCGACGACAGCTGAAGGCGCCGGCGCCTTCGCCAGGGTCTAGCGGTCCGGCGACTCGGCTTCCGGCCTGCGCAGCTCGTTGAGCAAACGCGCGACTTCCACCAGCAAGTCGTCCAGCCGGCTTTCGGTGCGCTGGCTGACCTCACCCAGGCGCTCGATCAAGCGGGCTGTCTCGCCGGGCGGGAAGCTGCGATAAGACCACCAATACACCATGACCACCACCGCCAGCACCAGCACTTGAAATACCTGCTCGAAGTCCATAGATCCTCCTGGATGTTTACTACATTCGGAAATGACGGGTCGGTCAGGGCGCGTCCACACGGATGCGCAGCGAACCGCTGGCGAACTGCCCGGCAAGTTGGTAAAGAAACACATCATGAATCCCAACTTCCGGCGCCGACAATGTCAACGATGCTTGACCTCCGGACACAACCAGCTTGCCTTCCGCGCTGATCTCGCCATCGCGCAAGACCAGGTAAGCCAGCCGGCTGTCCGCGGCGATTCGCTCATCGGCGCAGCGGATGACCGGGTCGGCGTCGCCAAGGCGCATGCTTGACTTGTCCGCGCTCAGCGCGAGGCTGCCGAAATGGTTGAGCGCATCGCTGGCGCGCTGCTGCTCGGGCAGGTTGTGATTAATCAGGTGGATGCGCGACATGCCGCCGCCGACGGATACGCCGCAGGTGGCCTTGCCCAGCGCCGCGCGCGCGACCGCATTTAACATGGCGGCATTCAGGTTCGATTTGGCGATGATTTCCATTGGCTAAATCTCCTTGGCCCAGAATTGGGGATGCAGGCTGACGACATCCATCCTGGCGGTATTGCCGCTGTTTACCTTCCAGCGCAATTTGAAGGTATGGCTGCCCGCGGCCAAGCCGGGGATCAACATGACAAAGGAAAGCGGCTTGTGTCGATTGTTGTCGACCGAACCGCTGATCTGCTGGCGGATAATGCCCTCATCGGCCACATAATCCACATGGTCAACGGCCACGTTGAAATAGACTGACCCACCGGCCTGTGAGCACTGCACCGTGCCGGTGAAACCCAAAAGCACATCGCCGCCATGCGTGGTCAGCGCCAGCGATAAATTCACAGCGTCGACATCGACAAACTCGGTGGCGGTGGTCGTCAGGAGCGTTGCGCCGCTGAGGAAGTTGCCGGCGCTGCTATCCAGGCGGTTCTTCAGATGATTGAGGTTGTCGCGCACATTGCTGTTCAGGTCGAGCGATGTCAAGGGTTCGCTGGACCAGGTCTTGGGGGCTGTCCAGGCCACGTTAGTTCCTTTCGTCAATCGTGTCAGTCGCCCCACTATAGAACAAATATCCCGGGCAATGGCGACCATACGGTCGCGTACCCGCTTCCGCTCCACGCCGATTCCAAAGTCAGGCGCGATTTGGCCTGCATGCGCCGCACTCGCGCTTCAAAGACGCCGCGCCGTAGATCGCCCCCGGGAAGCGCGCGGCCGGCATCAAGGGAGAGCCCGGCGTTTGGCCGCGAAGACAGAACGAACTTGCGCCAGCCGGAATCCAACACCTGCCGCTACTGGGCGACCCGGCATAATGGCGGCGCCGCTGCGGCGGGCGATATTCGGCTGATCGTTAGCCTGGAATTGGAAGAAGGCGCGATAGTCGGCTACGGCGCCGTCGAATGGCCGATCGAATTGGCCGCGGGCGCGGTTTTGCCGGTGGGCCTACGAATGACGCCGCTGGCAGCGGCCGCCGGCATGCGGCATCAGGCTATCGCGCCGGCTCGTGCGGCGGAATAAACGGGGGAAAACCGCTTAAGCCAAAGTAGCCAGATAGGCGTCCAGACGATCCAGCGTTTCGGCGACTCCCGCTTCGACGCCCATTTCGATAACCTTGTCGCGCTGCTCACGCGTGGCGTAGCGCGAGACATTGGTCAGGATCGTCTCGTTTCCGGCTAGCGCGAAAACGTAGCTGGCATGCGCTTGCGGCATATCTTCGTTCACGGCGCCGTCTTCATCGGTGAAAACATCGGCGCCGGTGAAGCGCCGCGGCGCGTCGATCTCGTCGTAGGTCATCTGGCCGCAGTAGCGATTGCCGTCGGGGTCTTGCATGCAGTAGAACCAGACGCCGCCCGGGCGGAAGTCGACATGGCAGACCGGCGTCGTCCAGCCTTTTGGCCCCCACCAGCGCCGCAAATGCTCGGCTTGCGTCCACATCGCCCAGAGCAGTTCCCGGCTGCCGGTGAAGCGGCGGACGATCTTGATTTCGGTCGCCGACGGCGCGCTGAAATCCATCTTTGCGGTCATGGTGTTGCTCCTCTGTTAGCGCAAGCAAGTCAACAAACAGTGAGACGTCGCCGGGTGATTCTGCGAATCGCCCGATGCCGTAATCGTGAGTGTTCGGGCGACACACAGTGTCGCCCCTACATTTCGACGTTATGCTGAATTCCGCATGACTTTCATTGTTCTACTTCCGGGCAAAGATTCGTTGAGCATATTGGCCCGGTCAATCGAATGGCGGCTGGATTTGCCCGTTGGCAACGCGAAATACCCGCGACCGCTCCAGGAAAGCGGCGTCGAAGGTATCCAAATCGGTCGTGGTCAGCAGGGTCTGCGCCTGTCCATCCAGGCGGTCCAGCAAGAAGTTACGGCGCTTGCCGTCCAGCTCGGCCACAACCTCGTCCAGGAGAAAGAGCGGATAAGCGCCCAGCTGATCGCGCATCCACTCGAGTTCGGCGAATTTCAGCGCCATGACGGCGGTACGCGCCTGCCCGCGACTGCCATATAAACCGCTATCGCGATCATTGATGAGCAGGCGCAGTTCATCCCGATGAGGGCCGGCCAGCGTCACACCGCGGCGGATGGCCTCGCTGCGGCGCGCCAGCAATTGGTCTTTGAATTGCGGCGCGATGTCGTCGACCGTCAACTGACGATTGAGATCAAGGCCGGGCACATCGAAGGAAAGCTGCCCGCTGTCACTGTCGGCGCGGGGCATGATGCTGGGCAAATACTGCAAGCTGAGCAGCTCGAGGCCGCCGGTGAGCGTGTAATGATTGTCGCGCGCCTTGGCCTCGAGCTCGCGCAAGAAGCGCTGCCGCCCGGCGATGATGACCGCGCCGTTTTGCGCCAGCTGCTCATCCCAGTATTCCAGCTCAACCGCGCCGGCGCGTCGCTCGTTGATGCGTTTGAGCAAGGCGTTGCGCTGGGGCAAGAGCTTCTCGTACTCATGCAGCGCCAGGAAATACCCGCGGTCGACTTGCTGCAGGGTCGCGTTCATGAAACGGCGGCGGTCGGCGGGCGAGCCCTCAACCAGCGACAAATCCCGGGGCAGGAAGAGCACCACATTGAGCAGGCCGATCACATCCATGACGCGCTTTTCCACGCTGTTGTGCTTGACCGACTTCTTGAAGCGCGGCGAACCGCTGCTCAAATCCAGCATCAAGGTGATGTCCAGCTTGTCATAGGCGCCGGCTCTCTTGCCGCCCAGCTCCGCCGAGAGCCGGGCAAAGGGGATGGGATCGTTCTCGGCGCGCCAGTGGATGAGCTGCCGATCGCTGGTGGTATAGGGCGATGTCGAGGTCGACAAATAGTAAATGGCTTCCAGCACGCTGGTTTTGCCCTGGGCATTGTCGCCGTAGAGCAGGACCGGGCAACCCGAAGGCAGGCTCAACTCCAGCCGGGCGTAATTGCGGAAATTGGTCAAAGAGAGGTGGTCAATCTGCATTGGCGTTCGGGTCATGGCTGAAAGTCGATTGCCATTGTAAACCCGCTCAAGCAAGCGCGACAGTCCAGCTCGGCTTTACCTGCTGACCCACTTGGGCAGGTAAGCGTCTTCGGCGATTTTGCGGCTATCGCCCGTGGCCAGATCATGGATCCAAACTTCGGGGCGCGCCGGCACGCCAGTTTCCTTGTCCGCGAAAAAGGGGAAACGCTGCATCACCAGCCGTTCGCCGCCCTCATCCCAGCGGAAGTAGGAGGTGTTGTATTCCGGGTCGTAAGCCAGCGCCTGCCATTCCGCGCTCTCGTCCGCCAGCTCACGGACATGAAGCTGATGCCCTTGCGTCCAGCGCGAATCGGTGTAGCGGCGGGCGATGGCTACAGTACGGCCGTCCGGGCTGAACTGCGCCGCGACATCGTCGATGGGGCCGTTCGAGTCGGTGAAGGCGGCGAATTCCTTGTCGGCCAGGTCGGCGATCTGCAGGTGGCCGTAGAATTGGCCATTGCGGAATACCAGATCGGGGTAGATGATCTGCTGGCCGTTGGGCGATAGCGTGCCCATCACGCCATACGACGAGGGGATAAAACGCAGCTGCGCGTCATCAGCGCCGGGCGGCGCCAGATTGTAGAGCAAGATCCCCGGCTGCGTGGAATCCGCGCTATAGAAGCCGACCGTATTACTGTCGCCTGACCAGACCGCGCTGTGGCCGACAATCTGCGTATCGCCGATGAGCGGAGCCGTGTCATAACTCGCGCTAGCCATGTCGACCAACCAAATCCGCGACAAGCCAAAACTCGTCCCCAGCGAATCGGAGCGCTGGTAGGCCAGCAAATCGCCGCTGGGGCTGAAGACCGGCGCGGCGCACAAGGCTCTTATGGCGGCGCAGTCGACCAAATCGCGCGATTGCCCGCTCGGAATATCCAGCAGGCGCAGGGTCACGCCGCGGCCTTCAGAATGCTCGGCGTAGACCAGCCAGCGGCCGTCGGGGCTGATGTCGAAGTCCGACACGCCGCGTTCGCTGAAAGTCAACTGCTGCTGATGGCCGGGCTTGTCAATATCGGAGAGCCAGACATTCTGCGGGGAGCCCAGCGCCGGATAGAGGTAGGCGACCTGGATCGGCTGGCGCGCCGGATCGCTGAGGTAAGCGGAGATGGCGACGCCGGCCAGGCATAGCGCAACCAGGATGAAAACGGCGATGTCGAGCTTGTCCAGTTTCATAGCGTCATCCGCCGGTCAGGGATAGAGATAGGGCTGCCGCGGCTGAGCGATGGGCTCGAGCGAATCGGCGAAAAGCACCGGCAGATAGTCGCCCGCGAAGTCGGCCGCGGCCAGCTCGCCACGGACGCGCAGCCAGACCCCGGCTGTATACTCGGCTGATTCGGGCGCGCTGACAGGCATGCCAATGGGGAAGGCGTCGGCGACGCAGCAGCTCATGGTGAAGCGCGAGAGCATGAAGCTGTCCTCGTCGAATGTCGGCTCGCGATAAACGAAACCGATGACGTCGGCGGCGGTACCGTTGAAGGCGGCGGGTGATGCGGCGCGGTCGAATTCACGCAGCCAGTCGAGGATGTTGCGGTCGAGCGGGCTGCGCTGGAAGGCGGACTGGCTGGCGACGCCGACCGGACTCAGGCTGATGCCGCCGTTCACCGCTTCAATGCCGAGCGAGCGCGAGGGTACGATCAAGGCCAGCAGCAAGGGGAAGGCGACGATCGCGACGATATCCCAGCTTATCTGGAAGTGCTCATGCTGGCATTCGTCGCCGGCGCGCAGGCCGCTGTAAATGTTGACCAGCGCCAAAAGAACGAACACGGCGGCGCCGACGACCACCAGCCAGGCGAAGCGCTGATTGATGTAATAAGCCAGGTTGCCGCTGACGATCAGCCAGCCGAAGTAGAGGCCCATGCCCAGCAGGATGGCCGTCTTCGCCCAGGCGATGCGGTCAAATTGCGGCGCTGCGTGGTGGTGATGGTGGTCCATTGCCGTCATCGGCGCAATCTCCGAGATCAATAACCGAGGGCGAGGTTGAGCAGCACCCCCGCCAGCAGATTCAGCATAAAGGGCAGCAGAATCAGGTAGAGCACGATGCGTTTGCTGAAGACGCCGGTAAACATCAGCGTGCTCTTGATATCGACCATGGGGCCGAAGCTCAGGAAGCTGACGATGGCGCCGGTGGTGAAGGTGTTGACGAACGCCAGCGCCAGAAAACTGTCAACAGTCGAGCAGACGCTGAGGATATACGCCAGCACCTGCATGAACAGCACCGAGAGCACAGGGCCGGCGCCCAGGGCCAGCAGGCTCTCCTGCGGCACGAAAGTTTGCATCAGGGCGGCCAGTGCCGATCCGAGAATGAGAAAGCGCCCCATCTCAAAGAATTCGTCCGCGGCGATCTGCAGGGCGTGCAGCAGCTTCTCGCGCGTCCGCGCCGGCGCGTGATGTTCATGCGAGTGATCCTGCTCCTGCGCGACGGGTTTGAGCACGGCGCTGGGCTTGGCGTATCCGCCGATGACCAGGCCGACGGTGACCGCGACCAGGATGGTGATGACGATGCGGCCGATGAAGACGGGACCGAAGCCGAAGGCGATATAGGTGCTGGCGAATACGATGGGGTTCATGAATGGCGCGCCCAGCAGGAACGCCACGCCCAGCGAGACGGGCAGGCCCTTGTTGAAGAGCCGGCGCGTCACCGGCACCACGCCGCATTCGCAGACCGGAAACACCAGGCCGAGAAATGCGCCCATGACCGTAGCCGCCAGCCGGTTGCGCGGCACGAGCCGCCAAATGTCTTCAGCCTTGACGAAGGCTTCGATCAAGCCGGCGGTGATCGAACCGAGCAGCAGAAAGGGCGCGGCTTCGACGAAGATGCCCAGGAAGCGCGTGGCGAATACACCGACCACGAGCGTGTAGTCGATGCCGCTGCTTATTGCCTGGTAGCCGGTCGCCGCCAGGAAGAAGACCAGCAGCAAAGCTGCAATCAGCGGCTTGTACAGGCTCGGTCGAGTAGTATGTGCGGCGTCCAGTCGCATCGTTCCGCTTCGTTTAGTCCTGCGTTCGTCTTTCGCGCCAGCAAATCATGATTCACTCGCCGGGAATCAGACTAATTCTATCAGATGCGCCCGCCTGCGCGCGCCGGACACGCCAGGGTCGCAGAGAAGGCGTCGGGTTCGCAGCGCATGGCCTACTGCTGGTCGTTGCCGGCTCGGCTCATGATCGCGCCGATGACGACGCCCAGCAAAGCGCCGAGGGGCATGCCGTAGGCGACATTGCCCATGCTGATCCCGAAGAAAACGCCCAGCGCCAAGCCGGCTATGACGCCGAGCGCGAAGAGTGGGCTGGGCGGAGTGGGTTTCATGCGGCCCGTCCCATTTGAGCGCCGCCGCCCGGACTAGCTGCGGGCGCGATCCGCGCCGTTGCTGGCGGGCAATCGCGGCCGCACGCGATACATGGTCGCGTAAGCTTCATATCCGGGGCGCATTTTACGCGCCGCAATCGCCTCGGCGTCGAATTGATCTTTGACCAGGGCGTAGGTCTCGGCGCTGATGATAATTTCGCCCGGTTCGGCGTTCTCTTGCAGGAACTTGCAGACATCGGGCGCTTCTCCCAGCGCGGCGAATTCGATGCGGTTGGCGCCGCCCACCATGCCCAGCACCGAGTGCCCGGTGTGGACGCCGACGCCGAAGTGCAGCTGCTGGTCGACGTGCAGAACTTCGTGCAGGGCCTGCACATCGGACAAAATGGCGCAAGCGGCGCCCAGCGCGCGGGTGGCGTGATCGGCCTGGTGGTTGAGCTGTGTATTCCAAAGCGCGGTGATGGCGTCGCCCAGGTATTGGTCGACAATGCCGTCGTGCGCCGTGATGGCGTCGCTGGCGGCGCCCAGATAGCGATTGACGACGCGCATCAGGTCTTCCGGCTGCAAGGTCTCGCTGAAGGCAGTGAAGCCGCGCACGTCGGCGAACATCGCCGTAATGGTATGCTCGGCCGGGCTGGTGTCCAGCTCGCTGATCGAGCCGATATTCTGCAGCAGCGCCTCGGGAATATAGGCGCCCAGCAGCCGCCGCTGTTCTTCTTGCTCCTTGCGCTCGGTGAGGTCGTCGATGACCAGCGCCACGCCGTGGCTGGCTTCGTCGTCGCCGCGCAGCGGGCTGGCCACCACCTGCCAATAAGTCTGCCGTCCGTGATGCTCAAAGCGCTCGGCCCAAATATGCTGCGCGCGCTCGCGCCGGACGCGGTCGATATATTCGAAGAAACCTTCCGTGACGTGCGGCAGCACCTCATGCAGAGAGACGCCGATGGCGTTTTCGTTGCTGGCGCCGGTGATTTCCTCGGCCGCCTCGTTGCATACGATGATGCAATTCTCGTCGTTCACGGTGATGACGCCGGAGCCGATCGAAGCAAAGATATTGGACAGGCGAACCTGCATTTCCTCGATCAGCTTCATCTGCGCGCGGATGTCCTCGAACAGGCGCGCATTCTCGATGGCGACGGCCGCCTGCTGGCCGAAGCTGGTCAAGAGGCCGAGCTCGTTTTCCTTGAACAAACCCGCCATGACGCGGTTGTAAGCCACGCCGATCACTTCATCGCGCGCTTTAAGCGGCACCGCCAGGATGCTGAGCAAGTTAAAACCGGCGATGCTCTCGCTGTGGCTGAATTGCTCGTCGGCGCCGGCGTCGACCGTCAGCAGCGGCTCGCCGCTTTCGACAACCAGGTTGATAACGGACCAGCTGACGATGCGCCCGCCGGCTGCGGTCTCTTCGGCGCTTAGCCCGCGCGCCACTTTGAATTCGAGCTCGCCGGTTTGCGGGTTCTTCAGCACGATATAGCCGCGCTCCGCCTGTGTCAGCTGGATCACGGTTTCCATAACCTGGTTGAGCACCTGGTCGGTTTCCTGCGGCGAGTTGATCAGCGCGGTCGTCTCCGCCAGGCGCCGCAACTGCTGCAGCTGCATGTGGGTATCGACCAGGCCGACTGACAGCTTGTCGATGCTGGTGCGCACCGACCACAAACGGTCGATGGCGTTGGGCGGCAAGTTGATGCCGCGGCGGCGCAGCAACTCCTGCTGCTGCTCCAGCAGGCGCTTGATTTCGTCGGCGCGCTCTTTCAAGCCGCGCACCTCGGCTTGAATGGCGCTGAATCCACCCGCGCGAATTTGTTGACTCATCGCTTTCGGAAGACCTCGTATGCTTGCTTGCCCTCGGAAAGCCCCTTGCCGTAGATGAGGTCTCGGGGGCGGATATCGAAGGCAAGCTGGCCGCCAAGATTGTGATTCAGATGGTCAAGCGTCTCCTGTACGATTGTAATGCTGCCGGGCGCGGCGTTTTCCTGGACGCGCTTG
>CAZWCV010000012.1:0-8750 GCA_964632725.1 uncultured Anaerolineaceae bacterium | reverse complement strand
GCTGAAAACTGCCGACATTGCCCAGGGTAGCCACGCCGGTGTACATGCCGATGATGTAATAATGCGGGTCGGGATTGATGCCCATTTCACGGTAGAGGTCGACGAAATGGTCGCGCATGAGCAAGGCGCAGTCGAGCGCGCGCTGGGCGTGATTTTGCTCGGGATTAAGCTGAGTGTTGAAGAGCGCCATCACCTCGTTGCCCATGTATTTGTCGATGATGCCGCCGCATTCGTGGATGCAGGCGGTAGCGACCGCCTGATACTTGTTGAGAATTCTCAGCTTCTCGCTGGCGGAAACATCGGGCAGGGTCGTCCAGGGGCGAACATCGGCAAACAGGCAAGTCACCTCCCGCCGGACGCCGCCCATCTCGATATTGGCGATTTCGTTGATCTGGTCCACCATGCCTTCGGGCAAGATGCGCTTCATTTCGCGGATGGTCGACTCGTGCTCGACGAGATGGGTGACATCGTCCATCACCAGGGTGACGCCTTGCGTATTATCGTTGCCGTCCTTCAAGGGCGAGAGCGATAGCGCCAGGGCGATCTGGCCGCCGTCGGGCAGATCCGCATTGAGTTCCAGCGAGTGATCCATGTTCTTCTGCTTGACCAGCGCCAGATGGTCCGCCAATTGCAGGGCGGTGTTGTTGATCAAGTGATCGACTTCGAAGCCGACGGCCGCGTCGGGCATGACATCCAGGATTTCGCCGGCGGCGCGATTGAAGGTATGCACGAGGTCATTGGAATCGACGGCGATAATACCGCTGCCCACCGACGAGAAGATATTGTCCATCAAGTCTTTGACGCGGGTGATCTCCACCAGGATTTTTTCGGCGCGGCTGTACATATGCGCGTTGGCGATGGCGACGGCGGCGGTGTTGGCGAAGGCCAGCATCAGGTTCAATTCGCGCTCGGTGAAAATGCCTGACACCAGTCGATTGTCGACGTAAACGACGCCGGTGGTTTGGTCTCTGTATTTCAGCGGCACGCATAGGACCGATCGCAGCACGAAGTTGATGATACTCTCGGTGCTTGAGAGGCGCTCGTCCTGGTAGGCGTTGTCGGCCAGCAGCGGCTCGCCGGTCTCGATGACCTGATTGACCACCGTCATGCTAATCTGCGGGGCGCCGCCGCTGTCCATGCCGCGCCCAAGCAGGCCGCCCTCGCTGCTGATGCGGAACTCGAAATCGCCGCTATTCTCGTTGCGCAGAATGACGTAGCCGCGCTCCGCCTGCGTCAGCACAATGACCAGTTCCATCGTTTCCTGCAAGACCGTATCGACATCGAGCGAATTGGTGATGCGCGTGGACATGTCGGACAGGGCGCGCAATTGGCGCAACTCGGTCTGCTCGCCCACTACATTGTCTTCGAGGCGTTTGAAATCTCCCTGCAGCTCGGCCAGTTTTTGCAGGATTGTGGGCGGCATCGCCAGCCGCCGCTTGAGCAGCAGCTCCCGCTGCGCCTCGACAGTCGAGCTCACCTGTTTGATCAAGCCCTCAAGCTGCCGCAGTTCGGCGATTAGATTGGTCGCGCTGGTCTGTGATTCTGACACGTTTAACGTCACCTTGATGATCTTGGCATCGCCGTGCCGCAAGCGGCTTCAGCCACGCTGCAACAACTGGTAGCCGCTACGCCTAATAATACAATATCTCCAAATGAATCCATAAGCGCGATTTTCCAATTGGCCGCAGACAAGCGCCCTCTGCGGGACCAAAGCAGCAGGTTGCTGCGTAAAGCGACCCGTATGCTGAGTATACTGGAATCCGGCAGCGATGGCAGGGTAAGCCGATGACGCCGACCGCCTGACGATGCGACTGCGCCTAATCGTGTTCAAGCGCAAGACGCGCCGCGCGCCGGCCGATCTCGACGGCGTAATTCGTCCCGCGGTCCCAGGGATACACCTGCGACATGCTGGCCCAGAATAGGCCGGGCAGCGGCGTCCGCAGCGGGGGGATTTTGCGGCTGTGGTTCAAGGTCGGCACCGGCTGCGCGTAAGCCGCGCGCCAAACCCAGCGTTTGCGTATCCAGTCGCGCTCAAAGGCCGGGTTGATCTTCGTCAGCGCGGGCAGGAATCGCTCGACAAGCTGGTCTTCGCTCAGCTGAAAGTACTCGTGATCGGGCGGCGCGTAGTCGCCGCAGTAGACGATATGGTCGCCGCCGTAATGCTCGCGCGAGATATAGTTGGTGTGCTCCACCAGCGCCAGAAAAGGAAAGTCCGACTGAGTCTTGTCGGCTGTGGTCGCCGGCAGATTGAGCCAGTAGGTGTCGTCAGGCATCAGCGGCTGTTTCAGCGCGAAAACGACGCAGAGCCCGCCGATGCTCTTCAGCGCCGCCGCTTGCTGGCCGTAGGCCGTAGCGCGCAAGTCAGGCGTCATACGCAGCAGCAGCCGCGGCGAGGTCGTGCTGAGCACGCGGTCGAAATCTTGCAGTTGGTCGCCGATGCGCAGCGCCGGTTTCCCCGCTTCCTGGCAGATCTCCTCGACGGGCGCGCTCAAACGGATGGCCGCGCCGCCCGCGCGCAGCTGCCGCGCCAGCTCGTCGAGGAAGGCCTGGAAGCCGCCGGTGTAGGTACCCAGCTTGAGCGTGCGCTTGACGATGCGCGCCCACATGAAAGACATCGGCACTTGATCGAATTGCTCGGCGAATTTGCCAATCAGCAGCGGCTTGAAGAATTTCTCATAAGCCTCGGCGCCCATCCAGCGGCGCATCCAGTCGTCGGCGGTGACGCGCTCGAAGGGTTGCCAGCGCGGCGCGAACTTGATAGCCATGCCCGCCAGGCCCATGCGCAAGGTGGACATTAACGACAGGGGCAGAAAAATCGCCGAGGGCGAAATCTCGCTGCGCACGGGTTTGCCGTCAACCCAGTAGCTGGTTTTGGGTCGCGGGAAGACGACCTTGTCGCGCACGCCCATCTCCTCCGCCAAGCCCAGGATATCGTGGTCGGTGGCGAACCAGTGATGGTAGAACTTCTCCAGGGTCCAGTCCCAGCTGTCGTCTTTGAAGCCGGCCGCCAAGCCGCCGACGCGGTCAGCCGCTTCGTAAATGGTGACGGAGTGCCCGGCGCGGAGGCAGTCCCAGGCGGCTGCCAGCCCGGCCGCTCCGGCGCCGATTATGCCGATTTTGAGTGGTGTCATGCGCTGCCTGTGAACCTGGCATGTATCGCAACTGACGATTGTACAGTGGCTCGGGCGAATCTGCGCGGCGGGCGAGTGAATATTCCCGCGCGTTTACAAGTCGCTGTCTCAGTCGGTGTAGACATCCTCGCTCAAACGCCAGCTGGCGCGCGCTTCGAAATCCAGCGGGCTGCGCAAACCGTCTCGATAGCGGAAATGCGCGGCCGCGCCGATCATGGCGGCGTTGTCGGTGCAGAGCGACAGTGGCGGACAATATAGGGGCAGGTCCAGCGCGGCGGCCAGTTTCTGGCGCAGCAGCGCATTGGCGCTGACGCCGCCGGCGAGCAATACCGCCCGCACAGAAAAATCGCGCGCCGCCCGAGAAGTTGTCGCTGCCAGCGCGTCCGTCAGCGCATCCTGGAAAGCCGCCGCGACATCGGCGATTTTCACATCGTCGCGCAAAGGGGCGCCCCGTTCGTCGCCGCGTTGGCGCTGATTGCGGCGTCCGCTCGGCTGCACGGTCACCGCGCGCATGACCGCCGTTTTCAAGCCGCTGAAGCTGAAATCATACTTGCCGTCGGTCCTGGCGCGGGGGAAAGTATAGGCGTCCGCGTCGCCGCTGCGGGCTGCCGCCTCGATGGCAGGGCCGCCGGGAAAAGGCAAGCCAAGCAAACGCCCGACTTTGTCAAAGGCCTCGCCGGCGGCGTCGTCGATCGTGCCGCCCAGCCGCTGATAGACGCCGTGCCGCGTCATCAGCGCCAGCTCGCTGTGCCCGCCGGAAACGATCAGCGCCAGCAGCGGGAATTCCGGCCGGTCGAAATCGGGCGCCAGCCACAGCGAGTAGACATGCCCTTCCAGGTGGTTGATGCCCAGCAGCGGCAAGCCGGTCGCCAGCGCCAGCCCCTTGGCGAAGTTGACGCCAACCAGCAGCGAGCCGACCAGGCCAGGACCCTGCGTCACGGCGATGGCGTCAAGATCGGCGTAGTCCAGGGCGGCTTCCGTCATGGCCTGCGCGACCACCGCGCTGATGACCTCGGCGTGGGCGCGGGACGCCACTTCGGGGAAGACCCCGCCGTACTGCGCGTGCAGGTCGACTTGCGAGGCGACCACGTTGGCGTGTATGTGGCGGCCGGCGTGGATGACTGCGGCGGCGGTCTCGTCGCAGGAGGTTTCGATGGCGAGGATGGTGGTCATGGCAGGGCATTGTAGCACTGAAATTCCGCGGCGCTGAGATGTATAATGGGGTCGAGTGGGACGCGTTGCGTGGGAAGGCGCCAGATGTACAAGACATTTCGGGTGAAGAATTTCCGCTGCTTCAAGGACTTGCAGATCAACGATCTGGGTCGGGTGAATCTGATTGCGGGGAAGAATAATACCGGCAAGACTGCGCTGCTGGAGGCGATTTCAATATTCTGCGGCGATCGACGAGCAGGAATATTGCTAAGGTCGGATCAAGAACTGTACTTACGCTCGTCCGCCTTTGATCTCGGTTCTTATAGCGTTCTCAGGCTTGACTCGATTTTCCATAATTATGACACGAGCATTGGTGTGGAAGTGCATTTAAGCTCAAACGATGTTGCATTTGACTCCAGCAACAGTGGTGGGCTTGTGATTAATCATATTCCTGCTGGATCGGACAAATACGAAAACGCAATGCGAAGTTTCCCAAAACGAGCTTTCGAATATGCGCGGGTTGGCGACACAAACAAATATGAATCGGTCGATCTAGTAGAAGTAACCTACACTGATCATCAGGATAGCGTTCATATAATGGTGTCTGAAGGAGAACTTAGGATAGACCGATATGCTAGCGTCGCTCGGGTCGCCTCAGCATTCATCCGTGCGCTTGGACGGTTTCCAACGGATGCCGCTGCGAAACAGTTCAGCAATCTACGGCGTGCAAGGGGGATTGACGAGCTTACTAAGTCACTGCAATCTGTTGAACCAAGTTTGACTGCAATGGAGATTCTTTATGATGGGCATCATCCGCAGATTTACGTAGATGTCGGTTTGCCAAATCTCATTTCCCTGCGGCATTTGGGAGACGGAATGAATAGACTCGCAAGCATGTTGCTCGCCATGAGCGAAATCCCGAACGGATTGATGTTCATCGACGAAATCGAAAACGGCATCCACTACTCTGTACAAACGAAGGTATGGAAAGCCATCGGACAGATGGCGCGTGAGTTGGACATCCAGGTATTCGCCACGACCCACAGTCTGGAAATGGTACGAGCGGCATATGAGGCGTTTTCCGAAAAAGACAAGCTGGATGAATTCCGATACCATCGCCTCGACCGCGACCGAGAAGGCAATATTGAAGCCGTGACATACAATGAATCCGGTATTGAAGCTGCGATGTCAACGAATTGGGAGATTCGCGGGTGACAAGTCAGACTCCAGCAGTCGCCGTTCGTATTCCTGCGAATGTATCGCGCATTCTCGTGGTCGAAGGACCAGAAGACAAGACTTTCTTTCACGCGCTGGCCGAGCACTTGGATATTGAACAGCAGATGTATATCGTCGTTTGCAATGGAAAAGGTAACTTAGAATCTACGCTCAAGAGCATTTTGAACGACGGTAACTTCCATAACTTTGACCACATCGGGATCATCTGCGACAACGACTTTCCCGACAGCCGCGAGGGCAAAGGGGCGCTGGAAACCGTACAAGACGAAATCGTCAGCGCTAACGAAGGGATTGATGATAACCTTAAGAAAACACGTGAACTCCCAAAGCCTGAAAGAGCGAGAGTGGCGGCCGGGTCTAAACCGAAGATTTCGGTATTGCTGCTGCCGGATGACAATCGTGACGGAATGCTAGAGAATCTCGTGTTGGACGCCATTGGCACGAATGAGATAACAAAGTGCACCGACGCATTCTACGATTGTCTTGAAAAGCAGGCAAAACTCGAAATTCAAGAAGCGCGCGAGCCAAGAAGCAGGTTAAGCGTCTACATCTCCGGCAAGATCGTTGACAAGAAGTATGCGACAAACGACGATTCTCGTCGCTGGTTTCTGACGCAGGCTGTAGACATGAAATGGTGGCGAGAAGAAGACATGTGGAACAGTCCAGTCTTCGACGACGCCAAAGCCTTCCTCAAGCAACTTCTCGCGAAGTGAGCGCTGTTATCATTGTGTTAATTACGCCGGACCTTGTGGTAAGCTAGGCATAGCGCAGGCAGGGATTCCCGGGAGCGCATCATGGCCACACTCAAGCAACGACTGCCCTGGATCATTTCCGCGGCGACCGGCGTCGGTCTCTTCGTGGCCTTCGCCATCTGGGGCGGTATCCCCACAGACATTAGCGCCGGCGCTTTCTGGGCGCAGAGCGCTATCTTCTTGCTGGTCATCTGCGCCTTCGCATTGGCCTTCTGGCATTTGCTGGTTCGCCCGCTGCCGCCGGGTCTGCGGCAACCACAGCGAGTCGCCCTGACCGTTCGAGCGCGGGAGGTCCTGGCGCTGATTCTGGCTTTGGGCGGATTTGCCACGGTCGTCGGCGGCGTCTGGGACGAAGTGTGGCATCGCGCATTCGGCATTCCCTTCGGCGAAGACTTGTTGTGGCGCCCCCACCTGCTGATTTATTTCGGCTTCGCCACCGCCAGCGTCTGCGGATTCTGGGCGCTGCTCTTTCTCAATCGCAAATTGCGCGGCAACTTTCAGCAGCGCTTCCGCGCCAATACCATGGTCGGGCTTCTCATCCTGAACGCGGCCTTTTTGTTCTACGCCTTGCCGGCGGACCCGGTCTGGCATTTGATCTTCGGCGAAGACATCACGGCCTGGAGCGTGCCGCATCTGATTCTGCTGATCAGCTTCGTCTTGACCCAACTGCTGGCCCTGGAGCTGCACGCGTCGACCTGGCGGCGGCATGACTGGCATACCATTTTCAAGCTGAGGCTTAGCGACGGCTTGTCGCTGCTGATACTGGCGTCGATGCAGCTGCTGTGGCTGCAGCTCATGCTGATTGACTGGGACGCGGCCATTGTCGGCGCTAGCTATGGGCCTCTTGACATGTACCGTCCGGAATGGCTGCTGGCGGCCAATCTGATGGCCTGCGTCACCTTTGTGGGCGTAGTCGCCACGCGCGTCACCCGCTGCGCCGGCGCGGCCACGGCGGCCGGGCTGCTGGCGCTGGTCATTCGCCTGCTGCTGATCGGCCTGTTTGACGCCGATATGCTGCAATTCGCGGCCTGGATCGCCGCGCTTCCACCGCTGATCGCCATCGACATTTGGGCTTACTACGCCAGCGCGATCCGCAAGACCGAGCCGAATTGGCCCGGCGCCGCGATCGCCGTCATCGCCGCCATGATCCTGAACTTGCCCGTGATTCGCGGCCTGTACCAACTGCCCAATACCGACGACCTGGCCTACGCCGCCGCCATCATCGTGACCGCCGCCGGCGTCAGCTGGCTGGCCCATCAGCTGGCGGAGGGGATGCTGCGCCAGCGCGAGGCGACAGTTGCCGCCACCAGCGAGCGCCAGAGCATCAAGCCGGCAGTCTCTTTCGGCATTCTGGCCGCCTTCCTGGCCTTCATCGTTGTCTTCGTCGCGACAGCCTTGCCACCGCTTTGATCCGCCGCAAAAGCGCTATACTTGTGCGCGTGAAAGCGAACGCACGACATGCCCTGATCGCCGGCCTCCGCTTGATAGCAGCGGCCTGGCTGCTGAGCGCTTGCAGCGCCATCGAGTTGCATCAGCAAATTGCCAGCCAGACAGCCGCTGCCGAGATCGCTGCGGCGGGACCGGTCGCCGACGCGCGCGCCACCCTGGCGGCTTATCAAGCGACGGCGGACGCCCAATTGCAGCGCGCCACCCAGTTGGCCGCAACCTTGATCGCGCTGAAACAGGTTGCCCCCACCACCCCGTCCCCTGCCGCCCGTCAAGACTTCAGCCTTAGCGCCGCCGACGTAGTGGTCTTTGGCAGCGTGCCAATCGACAGCGACCGGCTCAACATCATCGCCGCGCTGGCCTTTGACGCCGATGGCGCCTTGCTGGCGGCGACGCGGGCCGGCGAGGTGTATCGGCTGAACGATGCTGACGGCGACGGGCAAGCGGACGAGACGGCGCTGATCTTCGCGGACGAGGACGAGGCGCTGGGACAGGTCTCGGGCATGTTCGTACGGGGCGCGAGCTTGCTTCTGACGCACGGCGGCGCGCTCAGCCAGCTGCGCGACCAGGACGGCGACGGCCGCTACGAGACGGTCGCGCTGCTCAGCGACGGGCTGCCGGCCGAGCAGTCGGCCTTGCGCGCCAGCAATGGAATTGTGCAGGCGCCGGACGGGCGGCTCTTCACGGTTGATATCAGCAGCGGCGAGATCCTGCGGTTGCTGCTGCGGGAATGAGCGCGTCTCGCAAGAGCTTTACCACAGAAGTATGTGCAAGTAAGTCATGCAAATGCTTGCCACAGAGATCACAGAGGCTACACAGAGGACACCGAGTAAGGCAATGAAATGATTGTATGCCAGCGAAAGTTTTCTTTTGTCGTATGGCTGCCTAAATTGCGGCAGTATCAAGAAAAGTAATATCCTCTGTGCCGGCGGGCAGTGTCTACGCGCCCCTCTGTGTATCCTCGTTTTCCTCAGTAAACGTAAGTAAGTCATGCAAATCTCGTCTCAAGAAAATCTTCATTTACCACAGAGGA
>CAZWCV010000011.1:30861-49299 GCA_964632725.1 uncultured Anaerolineaceae bacterium | reverse complement strand
TTATCCCCAATATCGCCGAGACCTTGATCGTCGTCTCCTTCAACGCCACAGCCGCCGCCCTGGTTGCGGTATCGTCGCTGAGCATTCTGGGTCTGAGCGTTCAAGGCACGCAATTTGACTGGGGCCGCCTGATCACGTAAGGGGTACTGCGTCTGTATCAGGCGCCGCTGCCGGCTTTGGCGCCGGCGCTGGCCATAGGATCGACTAGTTACGTATGAAGAGGAATCTACTTGAACGATTCCCGGATTTCCCGCGCCTGCTCGATATTCCCGTTTGACCGCTGACGCGTCATGTCGATCTTCCTTTGGGTATCGACTGCCCGCTCTTTCAAGTACCGCTCGCCCCGTTCTTCCGCAGCAGCCAGCATCGCGCGCATCTCATCGTTCAGCGGGCCGGTCGCTGCCGAATTATCCTGCCTATTCGTCGGGTTAAGCGAGCTCTCCAACCGCGGAGGCAGCCGATCATCCACAGCAGGCATGCTGAGCGGCTTGGACGGAAGCGCCTGATACCAATACGCCGTCGACGCCCAATCATCGGATAAATGATTGCCATGTCCGTGCTCCATCGTGACCTTGATTCGCCGTGCGAAATGCACGGGATCGGTCAAGTGAAAGCGGTAACTGACTTGGTAACCGGGCATATCGCTTTCATGCAGAATCGTGCCGCACATGGGAAAGGCGTTCGTCTGCATGCCCCAGGCATGGTTGAAGTAATCCTCCGTTCCTGTCCCGTGGAAACTGGGCGGCCAAGTGTCGTCATCAATGAAGATCATATCATCGCCTTCACCCCACCATGGTCCTTGAAAATGCGCGACCGAGAGATTGCAGCCGATGAAATGGCCCTTCCCCTCCGTCTCCAGCACGACATAGTTGTCGTCCCCGCTGAGATTGACGATATTGGTCTCTGGGCTGTTGGTCTGAAGCCCCGGTCCCCAGCCGTCGCAAGGATTGTCCCGCTTCCAATGCGCGTGAAAGTAGGCGACATCGTCCGCCTCATCCTCACGATGCAGTTCGTAGTCGATGTAGAAGTACTGACCGTAAGGCGCATCGTTCTGGTTCTCGATCTCGATGCGGGCGCGCTTTTTGAAGGGCATAGGCAAGTAGCAATTGAGTCCCGCGTTGCCGCCGAAAAGGAACTGCTCCTCCGGCTTCACCGTGACAGCGAAGGGCAAACAGTGATAATTGGCGGCGATGCTATGGCCAATGCCGAAGAAGTCGCCCAGCGGCGTCAAAACACTCGGATGCTCTTGGTCGTCCCAATAGATTTTGAGCAGGATCTTGCGGTAATAGTAGGGGTCGGAGACCTCCCAATTCAGCCCCAGCGCGTTGTGAATCTCAAAGATAGGCGCGACATAATGCCCCATATGCGGATCGATGATACCGGGACCCAGAATGCGGCGGCAGAACTGTGTCATCCAGATATGCGTGATGCTGCCTGGGCCTTCGATATCCGCCAGCACGATCGATTCTTTGGGCGGGATCATCCAATAATCCTGGTTGCGTCCCGTCTGATCCCAACTGGATGCGCGCGCCGAGCGCACATCGCGGAAACGAGTCAAGTTGTCAAAGAGTCCGCCGAGCGGTCGTATCGTCATTTTATTGTTCTCTCCGAGAATCTCATTAGGTCCCGTTGCACTTGACGCCGTCAAGACTGCCGTAAAGGACTTCTGTGTCCCATTGGCGCTCGCCGGATTCCGCGTCAACGGTCTGTGTGTAGATACCCCAGGCCTTTCCCGTACTCCAGAAGGTGGAGAAGTCGTTCTGGTTGATTACTGGCGCGAAGGACATTGTGCCGTTTACCATATCGCATTGGAAGCCGCTCAGGGCGGTCAGGACACCCCAACTCGCCATCGCGCGCACATAATGATGACCGGCTTCAATCTCGCTCCAGGGGCTGCGCCGGAAACCATCGTAGCGGTCGCGGACGGACTTAACCAAAGTCAGTCCCTCATCAATATGTCCTTCGTAAATGAGGTGCGCGGCAACTTGATACTCAACGCCTGTCCAGACCTCATCGCAGTAGGCGAAGGCGAAACGTGGACGCCCGCCACGGGGCCAAGAGCACAAGACCAAACCACTCTCGTCATTGAGGCAGTAGGTGCGCTGGACGCTGTGCAAGGCGCTGATTTTAGGATAGAAATTGTTCGCATAGACGGCTTTGACCGCCTGCGACACATGTTGGCGCGGTAGTACGTAGCCCAACCCGGCCACATGCGCCATGAATTGTCCCAGCAGTTGATCCGAATGGCAGCCGATGCCATGCTGATAGCGATACGCATCAACATCATGCAGCTTCTGCACATAGTATTCGCCATTCCAAAGCAGGTCATCCATTTTCTGGCTGCCGAGCCGCAGCGAGCGCTGACATTGCGCTGCGAGGTTGGAGTCACCCATCATCTCCGCCATTTCGGCCATCGCCTTCAGCGCGGCGTAGAAGATGGCGCTCATCATCGGGTTAGGCCCGTAGAACTCGATGTCGTAGGTATTGCTTTGCTGGCCGTCCAACACATGATCGCCGTCCGTATCCCATTCCCGTATCGCGTATTCCAGCGCCTTGACCGCGTTCTCCCAGACATCTTGCACGATTTGGTTATCGCCGCTTAGCTTCCATTCGCGGTAGAGACGCACGATTGATCCCAGCTGCCCATCCGCTGCCGGAACCATCTGCCAAGGCTCGTCGCCCAGCACGTTGCGCGAGCGGAATGTCATCGCCCCGGTTTCATCAACTTCGGTATTGAACTCGACGCGGCGCATGGTTTGTTCAAGTTCGGGGAAGAGAAAGGCGCAGGTCTGCGCGTAATTCCATACGTGATTCACATTGCCTTGCCCGCAACCGACATAATCGCGGATGCCCTCCCAACCGAGGAAGTTGCCATTTTCGATGCGGAAGCAGACGTGACTGCGAATCGAGGCGATGTTTGATGCGAGCGCATCTATGACAAAGTGCGGGTAGCTGCTGCTGAAGAGCGCGCGGTGGAAATGTCGCGTATCAGTTTCGAGACGCTCCAGATTCTCAATCACATAGTTGCCGACATGCCAGGCGTCGTCGAAGAGCGTGGCGTAATAGTTTTTGATGCTGTCGTATCCGCCATCGGCGTAACGTTTGAGGTCATCGTCGTATTCGACCCAGCCTTTCGGGCGGTTGGGGAAATGCCAGGCGATTACGAACTCGAATGTCGTCGCTTCGCCGGGAGCGAGCGCGGTGTGACTGCCGAGCGAGCCGATCTTCTCACGCAAATTGAGGAAACTGAAATCATAAAACTTGAGTAATTCGCTGCCAGCGGCGCCGATATCTTCGACCGGTTCGAGTTTGCCATCAGCGCGGAAGTCTTCCCAGAAGTCCTGCGCGTTGTCGGTCCATTGGCCGTGCAGCCATTGTGGGCGGGTGATATTGACGTCGTTCGTCGATAGCAGCGCCATGCTGCCGAAGTGGAAACTGTCTTCCGGCAGGTTGACAGCGGTATAATATAAGCCTCGGTGATTTGACTCCTCCCGATATTCGTTCAAAACTTCGTCAGCCAGCTTGAGGTTGTTGAAGACATCATACCCCTGAAAGCCGACGGCGTTCGCCAAGGCGCCGACTACCGAGACATCAACAGGACTATTGGTGGGGTTTGACACCTTGTAGCGGATGATGGCGGCCGGGATGCCCGAGTCGTCAGCGTTTAAGGGAATGAGCGGCGTGTACGCTTCCAGTTGAACAGCCAGCGGCAGATCGCCGTCCTCGAAGTCCACCCAGACGAAGGGATACTCACCGCGCATGATCGATGAGTCTAATCGGGGCAGACCGGCGAGTTCTCCATTTAGAAAGCCGTGGGACTTCGAGTAAGGCGGCGGGATCTTGGCTTCGAGGATTTTGGCGACGGGCGCACGTCCTTGCTCCCGCGCCCAAATGGCGAAAAAGCTGAAGGGCAGGAATTGTTTCTTGCCTGGCCAATTCCAGATCTCCCAGTCGCGGAACTCACCGCGGCTGCCGATCGAGACATTGCCTGTGCCAATGCCGCCGAGCAGGAAAGCCGCTTCCCTGGCGTCCGCGGGAAAAGAGCGCTGTGGTCCCCGCCGGTATAGTTCAGTCGGTGAATATACGGAATCAGCCATAAACGACCACCTCTAGAATTCGCCTGCGCGCTAGCCTTTTACGCCAGCCCGGATAAAGCTGTCCACGATCCAGCGCTGGCCGACAACGAAGATGAGGAGTACCGGCAGGATCGAAAGCGTGACGCCTGCCAGAATCGTCGCGTTGCCCGAATTCATTGGTTCGCGCAGCAGCAAGATGCCCACCGGCAGCGTCATTTGATTGGTCGAACTAAAAAAGACCAGGGGCAAAAAGTAATCGTTCCAAGTCGTAGCGAAGACAATGATGCCCAAAGCCGCCATCGTCGGTCGCGCCAATGGCAAGCCGATCCGCCAGAGCACGAGGCCATATCCGGCGCCGTCTATACGCGCCGCTTCTATCAGATCTTTGGGCAGCGTCAGAAAGAATTGACGCATGAGAAACACGCCAAACACGCCGGCCAAGCCCGGGGCGAAGGCGCCGAGTAAACCCGGCAGCGTGATCGCCCAATGCGAGTCAACCAGGCCAAGCCCGCGCATCTGGAGAAATAGCGGAATGATAGTCGCTTGTATCGGCACCATCAGCGAGGAGAGCAATAGCCAGAATATGATGTTTTTGCCGCGAAAACGCAGGCAAGCGAAGGCGAATCCAGACAGGCTCGACGTCATAACCATGCCGACCGTCACCAATACCGCAACCAAAAGACTGTTCTTGAACATAACCGGCATCGAGACGACGTTGACCTCCAGCAGCCGCTGATAATTGTGTGGGTCCCATTGGTTGGGGATCCACTGTGGCGGCAGATCGAAGGCGACGCTGTAGGGGCGAAACGACGTTGAAAAGATCCAGGCAAAGGGTCCGATCATTGCGACAGCCCCGATGATCAGCACAAGCGTGGAGAAAAGCTTGGGCAACTTGGACAGCGTCATCGTTTGGCCAAGTGTTTTCCGCGCTGTGGTCGCGTCCGCAATTGCAGGCACTGCTACGTTCTCCTATTCATAATGGACCCAAATCCGCGAAAGACGGAACTGAAAGAATGTGAAAACAGCAATGAGCGCCATTAGAGTCAGTGAAACAGCCGAGCCGTAACCCATGTCAAATGACTTGAAGCCCAGTTCGTGGATGTACATCACGACACTGCGGCTGGCGTCGCCAGGACCGCCGTTGGTCAATACGACTATCGAATCGAAGACTTTAAGCGCGCCGATTGAATACATCGTGATGACGAAGAACAGCGTCGGCGAAAGTAGCGGCAAGGTGATTCTGAGGAAGCGCTGCCAGGCATTGGCGCCGTCCACAGAAGCGGCGTCGTAATAGTCGGATGGGATGTTTTGCAAGCCGGCGAGGCAGATCAGCATAGCGAAGCCGACGTTTTTCCACACATCCAAAATAATGATTGACGGGATAACCCACTGTCTACTGCTTAGCCAGCGTATCGGCTCTATTCCCGCCAGCCCAAGATAATAATTGATAATGCCCAAGTCGCGGTGATACAAGAATTGCCAGATGACTGAAACAAATACCAAGCCAACTAATGACGGAAAGAAATAAGCTGAACGCAAGAAAATTCGCAGGAACTTGGGCAGCTTCTGGTTGAGGAAAACGGCCAGTAACAAGCCGAAACCCACATTGCCGGAAACCGCGAATATCATGAAGATGACGGTGTTCCTGTAGACCGTCAGCAGCCGCTTATCCTTAAACAGCCGCGCGAAATTCTCCAAACCATTGTAAGTTGGCGCGCTGAATAAATCGTAATCGGTGAAGCTCAATACGAATGTCGACATCATTGGCCCCAAAACAAAAACCAGAAAGCCAACCAAGGTGGGCAATATAAAAGCGTATGCGGTTAGCGCCTCGCGCTGACTCTCAGACGAAAGCCAACTGCGAGACGCTATCGACTTGCTTGGCATTAGGAATTGAATCTTTCAATTGCGTCATTCAACTCTTCATGCGCTTCGTTCATCGCTTCTTCCGGCGAGGCGTCACCGATAATCACGCGTTCCAGATTGCGCATCTGAATCCTCTCCAGATCGGTGAAGTACGGCGGCGAAGCAACCGGGCGCGTCGTATCGATGACATCAAAGAACAACTCGGCATTGTCCGGCGCCTCCAGGAAGGAAGGATCTTGGGCAACGCTACGCAAGGGCGGAATCTGATGTCCCAACTTCATCACGGCTGTGATGGTTTCAACGCTGATCAGCTCCTTTATGGCTTGCCAGGCAAGCTCCGGATTCGAAGATTCAGGGCTGATTCCCCAGCCCGCGCAGCCAAAGACGGTGTTCTGCGTCTCTTTCTTCGGCCAAGGCACGACATCAAAGGATGTGAATCCGGCCGCCTTCCAGCCTGGAATCGGCCAGCGCCCAGCCGGCGCCATGGCAAAGGCGCCGTTAGCGAAGAGGTCCGCCGGGTTCATGCCGAGCGGATCGGGCGATACACCGTGTGTATTCACAAGATCGTTCATGAACGAGACGGCTTCAATGAACTTGGGATCGTTCAAGTTGCTCGCCGAAGCATCCTCAGTTATCGAATACGAATCATTGGTCAGCCACCAGGGATGCAGTTGGAAGTTGCCCCAGAAGACGCCAAAGCCAAAGTGATCATCGTTGGTCAGCGCCTGGGCAGTTTCGAGGAAGTCATCCCAGGTCCAGTCGGCCGACGGACAATCCATACCGGCATTGGTGAAGATATCCGTGTTGTAATGGATCACCATGGTCTGCCAGCCGTTTGGCATCATATAGAGCGTGCCATCTACGGACAAAGCGTCAAGCAACTGCTGCGGTATCAGCTCCAGGAACGCCTCCCCTTCCGGGTCGCTCGCCAAGAAATCGTCCAGCGGCAGCAGCAAGCCTTTCGACACGGCCAACTGCACACCGTCGATCGCGATGTTGATCATATCGGGTACGTTGCCCGAGGCCACGTTGATGATTGAGGCGCCCCATTGGTCGATTGCGCCGTCGCCATCGGTGTCCATGGTGAGCGCCTGCGCGATGTTGCGATAATCGTCCCAGGTCCAGTCGGCGTCGGGCAAGTCGACGCCGGCCGCCTCAAACATCTCGACATTCAGGTAGACCAGGTGGTTGCTGATGTCCCGTGGCATGCCGTAGAGGACGCCATCAAAGCTCGAGCCGGAGATCGCTTCGGGGAAATAGATACCGAGATCGACACCATCACGCTCGACCAGGTCGTCCAGCGCCAGCAAGACACCACGGGCGGCAAAGGTCTCGAATTGCCCGGTGTTGAGGATCATGACATCGGGTGGCGTGCCGCCGGCGATCATCTGCTGAACGGTATTGCGACCGAAGTCGCCGGTATCCGGGATGTTCAGGTATTCAATAGCAATGTTGGGATTGGCTTCTTCAAAGACATCGGCCAGCTCTTCCAGCGCCTCCAGGTCCGTCTGACCCACCCAAACAGTGACAGTCAAATTGACCACATCCTGCGCGGTGATGGTCAAAGCGGGCAAGAGAATCATTGCCGTCAAGACCAGGAGGTGGAATGGTTTCCATTTCAAATTCATGACATATCTCCTTCATTCGTCATTTAATATGCCGGACGGGTGATCAGAATCCTTCAATAGCCATATCCTTTCTCTGTTGCGTTAGCGCTCTTATCTCCCACCCATTCCGCTGAACGTGATGCCTCGTATGAAATTCTTCTGGAACAGGAAGAAAAGCAGAAACACGGGCAAAGTCATCATGACGGCGTACGCCATCTGCTGGTTAAAGCGCATCTGATAGCTGTCTTTGAAGAGGTGGATACCGAGGGCGACTGTGAAGTTCTTGGTGGACTTAAGGTAGATCAGCGGTGTTGTGAAATCGTTCCAGTGAGTCAAGATGGACAAGATTGCTACGGTGGTTAGACCGGGCTTGGCAAGCGGCATCGCAACACTCCACCAGATGCGGAAGAAGCCAGCGCCGTCAATGCGGGCAGCGTCTTCGAGTTCGGTAGGCAAGCCCATGAAGAATTGCCGCAACAGGAAAATGTAGAAGGGATGCCCCCCGAAGAAAGCCGGTACGATCAGCGGCAGAAAGGTATTGATCCAACCGAGTTCGCGGAAAAGGATGAATTGTGGAATTAGCGTCACCATCTGCGGCAGCATCATCGTGCTAAGCATGACCATGAAGAGGACATGCCGCCCGGGAAAGCGGGCACGGGCGAAACCGTAAGCGACCAAAGCGCCGGTGAATACTTCGCCGATCAAGCAGAACACGACGATGATGCCAGAGTTGCGAAGGAACGTAAGCGTGGGAAAACGGGTGAATGAGCGCTGGTAATTCTCCAGATGAACCTCTTCCGGCACCCATTCAATCGGCACGGCGAATTCGCGGCCGTCGGCTTTGACCGAGGTCGAAATCATGTAGAGCAGCGGCAGCAAGGAGAAAAGCGCCATCGCCAGCAGCACCAAGTGGATGGGCAGTTGGCGCGCTGTATTGCCCCTTTGGGTGGGCGGGCTCAAACTGGCTGCTGTGCTAGCCATCCCGTTCCCCTTCGTAATGCACCCAGCGCCGCGCTGCTCCGAATTGCACCAACGTGATTAACAGCACGATAAGAAACAGAATCCAGGAAAGCAGCGCGGCATAACCCATGTTGAGTTCTTCAAAGCCGATGCGATAGAGATAGAGTACATACATCATGGAGGCGGTTCCGGGTCCGCCATCCGTCATGATGAAGACCTGGATAAACACTTGGAAACTGCCGATGATGCCGATGACGAGATTGAAGAAAATGGTCGGCGAGAGCAACGGCAGCGTGACATGGCGCAGTCGTCGATAGGCGCCCGCGCCATCGATTTCAGCCGCTTCGTAGAGTTGCTGCGGGATATCTTGCAATCCAGCCAGGAAAATGATCATCGCGTTGCCGAACATCCAGACGGTCATGACGATCAGCGCCGGCTTCACCAGGTGGATATCCCAGAGCCAACGTTGCTGCGGCAAGCCCAATCCGCCCATGATGGCGTTCGCCAGGCCGTTTGTCGGGCTGTATATGAAGAACCAGAGCAAGGCGGTGGCGACGATGGGGATCTGCGACGGCAGGAAAATGACGGCGCGATACAAGTTTTGCCCGGCAATATTGGTATTAAGCAGCAGTGCCACGCACAAGGCCACCAACAGCTGCAGCGGCACAGCGAGCGCAGTGTAAAAGACGGTGTTACCCAAGGAGGCGAAAAACGTTGGATCCTGCGCGAGCCTCTGAAAATTGGCGAAGCCGTTGAAGACGGGTGGCGTCAGAAGGTCCCATTTTGTGAACATTAAGCCTAGGGAATACACCATCGGTCCGGCGATGAAGATGATGAAACCCAGCAGCCAAGGCATAATGGCGAAGTACCCGTTCAGCGCCTCGCGCCGCTGCAGGGGGGAAAGTCGTCCAGAGCCGCTGATTGCTGCGATCATGATCGGTCCGCAATCTTCTCAAACGTTACAAGGCGAAAGGTAGCTGCGCCACCGCTGACAAATACGCCCCAACTATCGCCCTTGATGTCATAAATTCTCGTGCTCAAGGCGACCAATTCTCCAGCGTAAACCAGCAGACAATCACCATCGAGCAGGACCTGCAATGTAAACTCTTCCCCAAATGTCAGGTTCAGCGGCCGCTCAATGACAAACGAGGGATCGTTATCGCGGGGCCAAAATGGACCGTCACTCTCTTTGGGCCAACGGTCAAAGACGATGCGCCGACGCCTCGGTTCTATCCGCAGTTGATAATATGCTTCCAGATCGGCATCAGCGCGTAGAAGCAGACCGCAGTCCTGTGTTCCCGGGGTGATATCAATGTTGATTTCGATGAATGCGGCGCAGGGCAAGTTACTCATGTTCCGCCAGGTGAATTGATCCGCGCTTTCCAGCGTAACCTCGGGCATGACGTCGCGTTCCGCAGCAGTCTGGGAGGTGAGGGCGCTTTTGATCTCGCCTGGGAGCCGTGCCTGCAAATTGCCGGCGGTATCCTGAACCAATTCATGCGCAAGCAAATTGCCGCCCCATTCCCATCGGCCGCCATCGGTCTCGCACTCGCGCGTGGCTAGCCAGCCCAGCAGAAAATGCCGATCGCCACCTGATATCGTCTTCGCCGCGTAAAAGCCCCGCCCGTCGAGAAAGTCATGATCTGCAGTGGACCAAGGCCCCTCAATGCTGCGACTGCGACGGTAACGCGTGCCATAGCCATTGTTGAAGGTGGAGTATATGAGGTACCACCAATCGCCGATCCGCAGCAGATCGGGGCATTCCAGGTTGAAATACTGATTTGGGGACCAGATTGGCTCGGCCAGTCTCCACTCGCACAAGTCTTCCGAGACGGCGCGGGCGATGCAGCCACGACGATTTGTCGCTCCGGTCTTATGCCGCGCTACAAACAGCATCCAGTATTGCTCCGCGGCCGCGTTCCAGAAGACGAAGGGATCACGCCAGTCGTCCATTTCGTAGTGTTCGAGATCGGGCAACAAGACGAAATCAAAATCTTTTGTCCAGCTGTGCAGGTCGGTGGAAGTTGCGCGCAGGATTACCTGGGAGACTTCGCCGCTGCTATGCCGATGGTGATTGTGGCCGGTGTAATAGAGATGGAAGAGGCCGTCTTTTTCGATAATGCTGCCGGTGTATACAGCGAGATCGCGCTGGCCCATCTCGCCGCGTGGCAGGGCGATACCGTGATTCTCGTAAGTGACGAAGTCTTGAGTTGTAAGATGCGCCCAATCCGTATCCGGCACAGGGCTATCCGCGTTGCGCGGATCATGCAAGTAGTAAATGTGATACACGCCTTCCCAAAAGAAGGGAATCACATCGCCCAGCCAGGCGTCTTCAGGTTTGTAGAACAGCTTCACAGTTTGCAATTCATCTTCCCTGACTCGTAGTGGAAAGGATTCCACCACTAACTGAATAAAAGCCTCTCTACTGCGCAGAGTCGCGCCATTATCATATAGTCCGGACTGACTCTCTCTCGATAAATGGACAAGCCATTTGTTTCTGAACCTTCTCATCGCTTCCCGACAGGAGATACTCAATAGCGAAGCGCCCCATCATGTAAAAGGGCACCTCCATCGTTGAAAGCGGTGGGCGTAGATAGGCCGCGATAATCTCTTGGTTGTCGAAACCGATGACCGAGATATCATCCGGAATACGGCGGTTCATTTCCTTGAGCGCATCGTATACACCCATCGCGATGCGATCTGTGCCGCAGAAAATGGCAGTAGGCGGGGTGGCCAGCCTCATGAGATCGTAGGCGTGCTGGTAGCCGCTATCTGCCCAGTCGGTGCCCTGACGCAAGTAGCGATCACCATTAGACAAGCCGTGGTCGTGCAGCGCTGCGCGATAGCCACGCAACCTGCCTTTAGCCGCTAGTGATTCCTGGTGCAAGTTGATGAAAGCGATACGCTCGTGTCCATTCTCGATTAGGGTTTTCGTCGCCAGATATCCACCGCCATATTCGTCTGGCACGACCGACGGCAATGCTCCATCTGCAACCATGCAGTCGAGCAACACGGCCGGCAACTGATGAATTGCCGGAGGCAAAGTCACGATGCGCGGGTACATTGTCGCAAAGACGATGCCTTCGACATGCCGCTCAAGCATCAACTTTACAGCATCAGCCTCCAGTGCCGGGCTGCCTTCAGTATTGATGATGAGCAAGAGCATATCATTTTGAAAGGCGGCGTCTTGAGCGCCCTGGATCAGTTTTACGGCGTACGGGGTCGTGGCGATTTGGTCGGTGATGAATCCGAAGGTCTGCGAATTTGCCGTGCGCATATGGCGGGCGGCGAAATGCGGATGGTAATCGAGATCCGCGATGACCGATTCGATACGCTGGCGCGTATTATCGCTGACTTTGGGGTGACCGTTGAGAACCCGCGAAACCGTGCCGACACCAACCTCAGCTCGATCGGCGACATCTCGTATCGTCACGCGCTTGCGCATAAATCCTGATTCCTTATATCGCTCAAACAAACAACAGTCTCAACATTCATTTACTCTACTATAGCATCAGTGGAAAGCATTCCACTTATCAGTATAACGCAAGCTTGAATTCCTGTCAAACAGAACACCGCTCTACTAAGCCGATGCCCCTGACTCCGGATTCAGGTACTGGGAACGAAGGGATGCTGCTTGATCCTTGGAATGTTCAATATCTCGCCCATTGTATGGCAGTGTTTGCGACCATTTCAGACAGTCATTTAATGTACGAAAAAATTATCCTTTTCGCACATAATCGGGTTGCGCAAGTATGACGCAAGCCATCATCCCGCATAGCGATCAGGAGCTGGCCGGTCCGGAGGCGATCTTCGACAAAGCCGTGGCCATCGTGCTGGATACGCTGTCGCCCACCAGCCGCCGCGTTTACCATCAGACCTATCGCGCCTGGTGTCAGTTTGCCACCGAGCACGGCTTTGATGTTATGGCGCTGACGCTCGACAATATCAGAGGGTTTATCCATGAAGCCGATGTCGCCAAGACCACCCGGCAGAATCGCTTGTCGCACATGCGCAAGCTGCTGGAGTTGCCGGCCATCGGGGACGATTATTACCGGCAGAACTACAACGCCGTGAAGTCGTTTCAGAGAGTGCAAGCGAATGAGGGTGACAGGAGTCGTGCGGAACGGGTGAAGCGCGCGCTGAATCCGCATGAAGCGACCGCCTTGCTCGGGGTCTGGCGCAACGATACCAGCCATGTTGGCATCCGTAATGATGTCATGATTCGCCTGCTGGTCTACACGGGTCTGCGTCGCTCAGAGCTGATCGCCTTGCGCTGGAGCGATATCAATGTTGAGAACCTGACCATCACGGTGCGTCATGGCAAGGGCGACAGAGAGCGTGTGGTGGCTCTTGTCGATCCGAGTGAGGGAACAACCACGGCTCCGAAATGCGCAGGGCAGCAGTTACACCTAAGTCTTCCCATCGATGACGCGCGGGCGCAAGGCGACCTGGGCAGCCGATACCCCGACGGTGGATCAGACGGTGATGCGGGTTGTCGCGCAGACTGCACAACGAGCCGGTCTCGGGGAGCACGCGCCACACGATCTGCGGCGGACGCACGTCGCCGCTGTCAACAAGTTGATTCGCCGCGAGAAAAAACGCTTGCCAAGCGTCGTCATATGCCGTGGTGGTCAAAGTGCCAGCAAGACCTTTGAGGTGGCATAGGCGGTACAGGTTGGGCGGCTATTCACAAACGACGCCATCATTGTCTCGATCGTTCATGCGTGGATAGGCCGGATGCCCCCGGTGGACGGGCGCAATCCCCGCAGCCCGCGTTTCGGCGCAAGTAAAACGGCCGTTGCCATTGGTATCCCATTGCCGCCAATCGGCAGCGGCGGGTTGTGGATTCGTATGGCGCGCCGGCTGCTGGTTTTGGGACGATGGCGCCGGCTGACGCGCCGCTGCTGAGGTGTTGGCGGCTGGACGCGCCGCGCCTGAGAAAATCATGTTTACCGAGCCGCAGGACCGCAGCGTACTTTCGAGCGCCGCCTTTTCACGACAGTCTATGGTGAGGCGGTACTTGGTTTTGACCTTGATAATAGTGTCTGCGAACCAGCACTGAGTCAGCCCGGGCCGCCACTCGGCAAAGTCTTTGCCGCTCTTCTGGTGACGGTTCACGCTGGGTGAGGCCAGCGTCAGATTGAGCAGGTCATTGGAGAATGTTCTACGCCTTTGAGCGCCGGCGCATCACAGGCCGCTGTCGTGGGCTTCAGATTTCGCCAGAATATGTTCGATGTCGGTTTCGCGGGTGCTGCTGAGGGTGGCGCCGCTGTAGGGACCGTAAATACGCACGCCCATCCTGGCTACAATTTGCGCTTCCACAGACTGCGAATAGGGATAGCTATCCGAGTCGTAGGGCGAGCAGAGATTCTCGGGTGCGGCGACAAGGGCATTCAGATTGGCCAGGGCCTGTCGGACTCCGCTGTCCGCTGAGCTGGAAGCCTGCTGCTGTGGCTTGGAGGAGCTGACGAGGACTGTTTTGGCCATCCAGCCGGTATTGATCCTGAGCCAGCAGTAGCTGTCACCCTGTCGCGATTCCAGCACCGGATAACTCTCCCCGGCGCGCGCTGCGCCGACTTTCGACGCATTGGTGCTGGGCTGGTTGCGTACATTCATGTCGCCCGTTATCCATGCTTGCTCGTGGGGATAGCAAGCCGGCGCAGCGGGTATGGACGTCGGCGTAGGCGGTGGTTGAGTCGCCGTGGGAAGTGGTGTATCGGTCGGACGAGTCGTTTGTGTGGGCGGTGGTTCAGTGGCCGTAGGAATCGGCGTTACCGACGGCGGAACCGCAGTCCATGTCGGAGAGGCGCTGACGTCAAAATTGGTAGGTGTCAGCATTCGAGATACTTCGGCCGGATCTAGTGTCGGCAGCGGCGTGTAGGTGGCTTGTGGCGATCGTGTAGATAGCGCCTCGGCTAGCTCAGGCAATAAAGCGACGGCAGTTTCAATGATAGTCTTCGCAGGCGTCAGAATTTCCACGTCACTGCCGGTGGCATAGCCCACAGCGAATATGCCGACCGCGAGGATGGCTAGAACAAGAAGCTGCACAAGACGCCTTAAACAACCGGGACCGGATTGTACTCTGCGGACTGGTTGTGTGTCGTCATTCGATGGACTCATGGACAACTCCCTCGCAAGAGCAATAACATATCGTAATATTTAGCCTATGCGGGTTGCAAGTTATCCCGCCAAAATCGGCGTATCACACCACAGGTGTTGCTCGCCATCATTCAGATACTTGCAAGCAGTGCTTTGGGGAGTTGGCACAGTCGCTGGGCGCTTGTCGCGACGTTCGCCTGTAGGGGTAACTTTCGCAAGCAGGTGACAAAACTTGCCGGCGACATTTATCGGCCTCACGCCGAGCACAATAATCGCCGCGCTTTTCCACCGGCATAGGGAATTAACTGCTAGAAGAGATCGTGCGCGAGTGTCAAACTCAACCGTCGTCTGAGCCGGTTTCACGCGACATAATCGAGAATGGCGGCGATGTTTTGGGCATCTGGCCGGAAGTATGCGTTAGTTGTAACGGGCGCGCGGCTCAGCTGCCGCGTCAGCAGTCGGCACAGTGATAGAAACCAGGGTATAGACAGCGCTGTTGAGGAGTTACTCAACCCGAATCAGTCCGATGGCCACCGTCCCGTGAGTCCAGGCCGAGGCATAGGGACTCATCCCAGGGTTCGATGAAATCTTCGGTCATCGCCGCGGTCATCGCGTCAAGTTGCTCTTGGCTTAAGCCATCCGCCAGCGCATCCAGCGTCGCTTTTAATCGCTGAGTCCGTTCTTTTGGCGGCAACTGAACCGGTGTTTTAGGGTCTTGGTCAATGCGTAAGCGCAAAGGCCGCTGCTCCTCGTCTTTCAGTTTGCAATATATATGACAGCTAAGCCGATAGAGCATCCTCGTGATAGGCTAGAACAATCTGGGCCTCTGGCACGCCGCGAGCCTTCAACGCCTCCACAAGCAACTTATCATGGCGGTCCAGTTCAATGACTACGCGGTCATCCGTCAGGCGCGCCACCAGCACCGTGCCCACCAGGCGTTTGTCGCGCACCTTTGCGATGTCAAGGATGGTGTAAATTTGCTCGGTCTCGTTAGTCGTCAAATAGGCATAGTCGTTCAAGCCCTCACCGGTATAGCCTTCCAGTTCTTCCAACAGGATATGTTTTAGAGTGGCGGTATCCATTTCACAATCTCCTCTTCAATCGGATCAAAGACGACAAAAGGAATCGGTTCGGTGAGTCGTCCACGCATGACGTCTTGACCTAGCGGTTGTTCAATCATGATCTCATAATCCGCTTCGCTTATCGCAACATACAGCGGCGGCGTGTCGCCGAGGTAATCCAGCGCCGCCCGATAGACCAAATATTGCCCCACCAGCATCATAAACTGACGCACGGGCGAAGGCTCCAGCGACTTCACCTCGATCAACACGATCTCTGCAGTCTGCAATTGCGCAGCGATGTCAATGAATAGCCTTCTAACATTACCCTCGCTATCCACTACGGCAACGGCATATTGTTCTTGGATAATCGACCAGCCGGCCTTTTCCAGACAGCGGATGACGGTGTCGTGCTGTCGATCCTTAGCGGGCATCACATTCCTCTAGCGGGTTGTGCTCCACCGCCATTATATCTGAAGCTCCAACGCGATTTCATGTACTTCGGTTCACGACGATGACGTCTCGTCTAGAGTTTCATCAATATGCTGCCGCAACAGCCGACGGCTCTTATCAGCTAATTCGGCAATCAATTCTCCGCCATTGTATGCCACTCAGAAAGCGAACCGCAGTCGACGCGACCTGGCATCAGCCGGTCGGGCGTAGAGCAGCGAGGCGGCGGCATTGGCATGGCCGGCTTGCGCTTTATCATACGTTCTCTCCTTGATAAGCCAGCACAATCTGCGACGGCGGTACGCCGTGAGCCTCCTGCGCTTCGGCCAGCGGCTTGTCATGGCGGTCCTGCTCGATGATGACGCGATCGTAATCCAGACGCGCCACCAGCACGTTGGCGATCAGGCGCATGTCGCGCGCCGTGGCAACATCGAGGACGCTATACATCCCCTCGGCGTCGTTGCTGAGCAGATAAGCCACGCCATTCAGTCCCTGACCGGTGTATCCTTCCAGCTCTTCCAGCAGAATTTCTTTCAGCGTGTCGGCATCCAGAGGCGCCGGCACATCAGATTCCGTGACCAGATTGAAGTCATCCACTTCATCGCCTTCGATGCAGCCTGGGCACAAGCCGTTCAGGCTGTCGAAACGCTCATAGAGCCACCAAGGGCCGCATTGGTCACAGGTTCGTCCCTGTGCTCGGCCGCAGACAGGGCAGATATGAGCGCCAGCGGCGATGCGGGCGCCACAGCCTTCGACATGTTCGTCGCAGCAGTCGTGCATGGCGGCTGCTGTGAGCTGCGCCTCTTTCGTCAGGCGCGGCTCCCGGCTCCGGTCGAACTCCATCATCGGGTCGCGCAGGCGGGCGTGATTGTCCGTCAGATCGATCAGTGTCAGCACCTGCTTATTTGGTGTCAAGCGACTGCCGCGCCCGGCCATCTGACGCCACAGCGACAGCGACAAAGTGGGCCGCAGAACAATCACGCATTCGCAATCGGGCAGATTGTATCCCTCCTGGATCATGTTGATGTTTATGACCAGCCGCAGCTCGCCGGACTGCAGCTTGTAATTGACCGCATGGCGATCGATCTCGACACCGCGCGGTCGTCTCTTCAGGAGGTCGGTGCTGGATATCAGCAGACCGGTCGGGATGCCGCGTTTGACAGCGAGGCGAGCCTGGTTCAGGGCGTGGTCCTGGCCGACAGTGTACATGATGGTCGTTTTCAGCGTCCCGTCTGGCCGCCTGCCGTAACGGTCGAGGTACTCGAAGGCGCCAGCGTTGAACATCGGGTTCTTGGCATTGGACTTGCGCGTGGCCGATTCGATATAATCCTGCCCGACCCGCTCGCCCGCGCCCAAGATCCGTTGCTGCTCCGGCAGGCGCCAAAGGATGATATCGGCCAGGTAAGCGCCGCGCAATTCACGCCAGGTCGGGCCGCTGACCCATGTGTCCCAGGTCTGGCTGAAGCCCCGCGACACTGACACTATCCCGGGCGTCGCGGTTATCTCTAATATGGGGATGCCGAGAAGCTTCGCCCGCTGGCTGATCTTGGTCGCCTGAGTCCGGCTTTTGCCAGTCGGATCGGGCGCGTGATGCGCCTCATCCATAACGATGGCGGAGAACTGGCGCAGGTGGTCAGCTTGTTTGAGGCGACGGCGACCATGCCGATTTCGTGGAGTTTGATCCACCTGTCGCGCGGAAAACCACGAGTATAGCGGATCAGGAGTTCCACAACGCATAAGCCGCAGAAACACTACCCTTGGTTTACTTCATGGAAGCCCACTTCTGTGAAGCAAGCTGAAACGTGTCTTTGCATGACTGCGACCGAGCGATTGAATGAGGATCACGGGTGAATAGTTCTCACACGAGCTGGCGGGCGCGCTGCTTACTGCTGCCTTAACCGGAGGCGTGGAAATCCTGTGGCGGCATTCCTATCATGGATGCTGTTGCATGGAACGGTTGCCCGGTCCAGGGCGCCGCGCCAACACGACCGTTCAGTTCATGTGGAAGAAGGATCTCAAGCTTGTGCGCAAAGCACGGCAATTCAACCCGCCTGCTAAACAATCGAGCGCTGCTGCTGCCCGCGCTTGCTGTTGCCGTGCTGCTGCTGCTCTTGAGCTTGCTCTGGAGTATCACGCTGGGCGCGGCCGACATCGACCGTCACACAGTATTCGCCGCGCTGTTCGACTTCGACGAAGGCGCCTTCGAGCATCTCATCATCGGCACGGTGCGCCTGCCGCGGGTACTGGCTGGCGCGCTGGTGAGACTGGCGTTGGCGGTGGCCGGCGCGATCATGCAAGCGCTGACGCGCAACCCGCCGGCCG
>CAZWCV010000011.1:0-30761 GCA_964632725.1 uncultured Anaerolineaceae bacterium | reverse complement strand
CCGCCGGCCGCCGCTGCCATCCTGGCTGTCACCTTCGCTGTCCTGGTGCTCAGCATTAGTTACGGCGCCTGCGATATCTCCATCGGCGAGGTCGTGCAGACGCTGACGCGCACGCTACCGGAAGACCATCCCGACGGGCGCAGCTTTAAGCTGGTTGTCTTTACATTCCGCCTGCCGCGCATCTTGACGGCTTTCCTGGTTGGCATGGCGCTGGCGACATTGGGCGCGATCCTGCAAGGCATCACGCGCAACCCGCTCGCGGAGCCGGGCATACTCGGCGTGAACGCCGGCGCGGGCTTGGCGGCGGTGGCGATAATCGTCTGGTTCCGCGACGTGCCCGTGGCGCTGCTGCCATTCTTCGCCTTCGGCGGCGCGCTGCTGGTGGCCATTGCGATCTATGTCCTGGCCTGGAAGCGCGGCAGCAGCCCCATCCGCCTGATCCTGATCGGCGTCGCCGTGGCCGCCATGCTGAGCTCGGCTACGACTTTCATGCTGGTCTTCGGCGATATCCGCGATGTGCAGCAGGCGCATATCTGGCTGGCGGGCAGCGTTTACGGGCGCAACTGGGAGCATGTGCATACGCTCGCTGCCTGGCTGATTGTCTTGTTGCCGCTAGCGATTCTGTCGGCGCGGCAACTCAACGTGCTGGCCTTCGGCGAGGAGATCGCGACCGGGCTGGGGCTCAAAGTCGAAGCGCAGCGCCCGCTGCTGCTGACGATCAGCGTGGCATTGGCGGCGGTCTGCTGGTCACCGCCGACCTCATCGGGCGCTGGGTCATCGCGCCCTCAGAACTTGCTATCGGCATTGTAACCGCCCTGATTGGGGCGCCTAAGTTTGCGTGTTTACTCTACAAATCCCGCAACGGGTAGGAGAAACACCATGAAGTTCCGCACTATCCTCAGTATCACCTTGCTCGCGCTCGTGCTGGCGAGTTTCGGCATCGTCTCGGCTGATGAAGACGGCGCCGCATGCCCGGTTCCCATCGAGCACAAATTCGGCAGCACCACTATCAGCGAAGAGCCGCAGCGCGTCGTCGCCATCGGCTTCACCGAGCACGACCCCTTGCTGGCGGCGGGCGTCACACCGGAGGCGGTGCGCTACTGCTATGGCGATACGGAAAACGCCAATTTCCCCTGGGCGATTGACGAGGCCGCTGGCGTGCAGCCGCAAGTGCTCAACATGCCCTACGGCAACCTCAATTACGAAGCCATTCTGGCGCTGGCGCCTGATCTCATCAGCGCGGTCGATTCCGGCATTACGCAGGAAGAATACGACAACCTGAGCCAGATCGCGCCCACCATCGCGCAATACGATGCCTATGTCGATTTCGGCATGCCCTGGCAGGAGACACCCCGCTTGATCGGCATGGCCTTGGGCCGGTCGGTGCAGGCCGTGGCGGCGATCGCCAATGTCGAAATGAGCCTGGCCGCCGCGCGCGGCAGGTATCCGCAGGTCGACGGCGCGACCGTCTCGGTGGCTTACAAGACCGCCGAAACCTACGGGTATTACCCCGGGCAGGACGGGCGCGGCCGTTTCTTCACTGATCTGGGATTTGTCGTGCCGGACGAACAGAACGAGCTGGCCGGCGACAGCTACTACTACTACCTCAGCGAAGAGCGCGTCGATGTGCTCGATACCGACTTGCTGGTCTTCCTGGCGCTGCAATTTTACGAAGGCGGCAGCGAAGCGGCGCGCGAGGTCATTTCTACTGACCCCCTGCTCAGCCAGCTTGATGTCGTGCGCGAGGGGCGCGTATTCTATGTCTCTGATGCCTACGATGACGCATTGCAATTCAGCACGGCGCTGAGCCTGCAATTCTTGTACGAGAGTATGGCGCCCGAGATCGCGGAGCTGCTGCCGGTAGCGTGCGCCGGCGGCCAGCGCGGCGTCGTTGACGCGGTCGGCGCGACTGTCTGCGTGCCGGAGGATCCGCAGCGCGTGGTCGCCTTGCACGATGGCGATCCCGATGTGCTGGCGCAACTGAACGCCATCGCGCCGGTATATAACACCGCCACCTTTGTCGAAGACTGGCGCACACAATTCGGCCGAGTCGGCGATGCCATGAACATGGCTGCTGAGGCCGATGAGGTTCTGGCGGCATACGACGAGCGCGTGACGGAGCTGGGGGCGAACATTGAAGACGCTGGCGACGAGATGTTCATCGTGGCCCGCTGGACGGCCGAGGGCCCGCAGATCATGGCGCCGTGGACCTTCTCCAGCCGCATCTTGATCGATGTTGGTATGACGCCGCCGGGTGTAATTCCCGAGCTGCAACAGAAGCATCCGCATTCGGCGCGAGGGTGATGTGAGCGCTCTGCTGGGCAATTATCGCGGCTGGGCTGGTGTGGACGGCGGGTTCATGCAAGCGCTGGAGCGAGAGTTGTGGCTGGCGCATGGCTGGGACTGGTTCGCCATCGCCAAGGCTGGCGAGATCGTCGCTCAGGAGGCGTCGGCTGAGCCGTAGTGGGCGGATGCGCGCCTGCGCTATGTCTCGCTAGTTGATGGCATCGAGCGGACGGTAGACTCGCGAGTCGAGATCAGCCGCGAGATCAAAACCGAGCACGCCACGGCGCTGGACGAGAAAATCGCCTACGCGCAATACCGGGTCGCGCGAAAAGTTAATTGTCTCGAACTTGTCTTGCGGCAAGAAAACTGACGAGGTAGCCCGGCCCTTATGGTCGGACGAAATCATTGGCGATGGTCGAGCAAAATGCAAAGTCAGCGCGGAACTTTTCATTTGTCGTACTATCCCTGTCCCCAGGGGTACTGTCCCTGGGATTGATCGTCTTTGGCGCGGTGGCGCCCGTGACGGATTCGGGCTTGGGCTGCGGCGCGGCAACCGCAGCTCTCGGCCGCGCAATACCTTTATGAGTCTACAATTGCGCCGGGCGACCATTTGGTCGAGGGCTATACCAACGCCATGCCCGCCAATTTCGCCGATCGCTTGACGCAAGAGGAGATTGGGCACATCATCGCTTATCTGCTTGCAGGAGCTGGCGGCGGCGATCAAGGCTAGGGCGATCACGCTGGCGCCCACTTTGTGCTTCTCAGGTCACGGGGAAATTGCGAGAGGCCAAGCGTTCTCAGAGCGAATTGCAGCTAACGGCGCCAACGGATTTCCGCGCTCAGGGTATCGAAAGTGTCCACGCGCTGTACGAGGTCAGTTGATTCGACCATCGACCTGTCCATTTATCGCTCCTTTTGCCATGGCGCCGTGCATTTGAGCGCCGGCGCAGCACAGGCTGTCGAAACGCTCATAGAGCCACCAACGGCCGCATTGGTCACAGGTCCGTCCCTGTACTCGGCCGCACACCGGGCAGATATGAGCGCTTCAAGGGCGTTCTCTTTGTTTTTTGACGCGACTAAGTCTTGTCGCAGAACTGTCTAAGTAAATGCGGAAAAGCGTTCCCACAACATGCAAACGTGGATAAGCTGCGCTTCATTTGCCACTTATCCTTCTTTGCGTTAACTGTGCTATCTGGGTCCGGGAAACGATAGACACTCACACAAATACTGGCGAGCGCTCTTATGCTAGCCGCTTTATCGGGCTTCTTTGAAGTATTGCCCTACTCTCGCTCGCTAGCTTGGGTGGGCGCGACACTTAGACGTTTTCCGCTCCACGGTGTATACCACGATAAACAATCATGCCGTGGTGCGCCAACCGCAATCCGCGTCCAGGTTGCCAGTGATTTCCGACAAGGCGCTATCGTCTACTTGCAGGCCTTCCATCGTTGAGTTGGCGAATACTCCCGCATCACAGCTATAATCTGATCTGGGCCACTGTGACGGACTCAACTGTACAACCGTTGCGGTGAAAAGCGCGGGGACATCATCCGCGCTTAAATGTTCTGGCGCGGTGCAGTCAATAGCTGGAATCGGGCCATCTCAGAGGATGGTTGTGACCATAAACATATTGCGTGTCTCGGCGAGTTGCGTAACCGCTAAACCTGCATACGTATTGGCGAGTCTGCTTTGCTGAATTTCCTAACAATAGAACTCATGCGCGGAGTGGATTCTTTCTATGCCTTCATATCTCATTGGCCTTGACGTCGGCAGCAGCGCTTGCAAGTGTATGATCCTCGACGATGGCATGCGAATCATCTGCGAATGCGCGCAATCCTATCCCACCTACCATCCGCAATCCGGATATGTGGAACAGTATCCCGAGGACTGGTATCGGAGCGCGTGCCAAGCTGTGCGTATGTGCCTGGAAGCAAGCGGTGTTGAGTCGGCAAGTATCATCGGCCTGTCTATCGCTGGACCGGCCCACAGCGTCGCCCTCATGGATAGCAATGGCGACATCCTGCGCCCGACGATACACTGGTCAGACTTGCGAAGTACGCCGCAATCTGAGCGCCTGGAAATTGACCATGGCGACGCCATATACGCGACCACGTATTGCCGCGTAAATCCGGCCTGGACTTTACCGCAACTGTTTTGGCTGAAAGAAAACCAGCCGACGCTCTACAAGCGTATACGCCGCATCCTTTTGGTAAAAGACTATGTGCGATATCGTTTTACGGCACGGTTTCAGACCGATGTATACGACGCCATAGGCACACAGCTTTTTGATGTTGACAATGACTGTTGGTCAGACGCTCTGCTTGATCTGGTCGGGCTGGCAAAAGAATGCCTGCCGGATATCCTGCCAGCGACCGAGCATAGCGGCGGGTTGACACGGGTTGCGGCCGATGAAACTGGCTTGATGGAAGGTACGCCGGTGGCGGTGGGCAGCGGCGATTCCGTGGTGGAGGCAGCGGGAATTGGGGCGATAGAGCCCGGTCATTGCGTGCTCAAACTTGGGACCGCAGCCAATGTAAATCTGGTAATGCAGGAACCCAAGCGCCATTCTGGCGCGATTATCTACCGGCATGTAGTTGATCCGCTTTGGTTCGCAATCACAGCCACCAACTCTGGAATCTCCACTTTGCAGTGGTTCGCGGAGGCATTTGGCATGGCGGTGAAATCAAGGGCCGGCGACAGGACGATGCACCGGCAGATTGAAGACTTGGCGGCGGAATCTCAACCTGGCGCGCGCGGACTGCTGTTTCATCCCTACTTGCAGGGCGAGCGCTCACCGTACTGGGACCCGCGCTTGCGTGGCGACTTCGTTGGGATCGTCAGGCGCCACCGCCTTGAGGATTTCGCTCGCGCTGTGCTGGAAGGTGTGGCGTATTCGCTGCGCGACTGTTTCGAACTCGTTAGCGCCTTTGCCGATTCGATATCCAAGCTGTATCTGATCGGCGGCGGCGCCAAGAGTCAACTATGGAGTCAACTCGTCTGCGATATACTTGGCCGCCCCTTGGTGAAGCCGGGCGTACAATCGGCGGCGTATGGGTCCGCGATCCTGGCTGGCATTGCAACGGGCAAATTTGACGGTTGGTCGGACGCTCAAAAGGTCCATAAGCTGCCAGCCGAATTATTGCAGCCCGGCGAAGAATCGCGGCGGCTTTATGATAGCGGTTTCGAGACGTACCAAGCGGTAACGCGAGCACTCCGGCCGCATGTTTGGAGTTTGGGAGAGATTGCCGCGAGTGAGGAACAGTAAATGCGAGCGCTGAGTATCCGTCTGCCAAATATACCTGAGTTTGCCCCGCTTGACGCGTACGCTGAAGACCTGCTGGCGGAGATATACCGGCGTATGGTCTTGATTCGGCAATTCGAATTGAAAGTCAACGAATTATTTCTGCAAGGGGTCATGCCCGGGACTATTCATTTGTCATTGGGCCAGGAAGCCAGCGCCGTCGGGGCTTGCCTGGCGCTGGAGGCGGACGATGTCATCACCTTGACGCATCGCGGTCATGGCCAGGCCCTGGCAAAAGGCGTCAGCGCCGATTCCCTGATGGCGGAGTTGTTTGGCAAAGTGACCGGCTGTTGTCGCGGCAAAGGAGGCTCGCTGCACGTCGGCGATATGTCCGTTGGCGCGCTGCCGGCGATTGCCATTGTAGGCGCCTCTTCGCCAATTGCCGCCGGCATGGCCTTCGCCTTTGAGCGAATGGAAACGGGACGGGTTGCGCTAAACTTCTTCGGCGAGGGAACGGCCAACAAAGGCGACTGGCATGAGGCTTTGAACCTCGCGGCGGTCTGGAAGTTGCCGGTCGTTTTCCTTTGTGAAAATAATCTGTACGGCGTTTCGACGCATTTGACGGAGGTGATGGCGATTGACTACGTCGCTGAACGCGCCTCGGCATACGGCATGCCCGGCAGCACGATCTACGGGAACGATCCCGTCGCCGTCTACGAGGCGGTCAAAAGCGCGGCTGACCGGGCCAGATCCGGCGGTGGACCGGCGCTAATAGAATGCCTGACCTATCGCCGCGGTGGGCATAAGCGCGATGATCCTGGGGCCTACCGACCGCAGGAAGAAGTGGAAGCTTGGTTAAAGACTGATCCTATTCCGGCATTTCGTGAGCGACTGCTAGACGATAAGCGTTTCTCGTTGAGCGTCATCGAGGCGATGAATGCCGCGGTGGCGTCCGCGATAGACGCGGCCGTCAAGTTCGCGCTAGCAAGCGAAGCGCCAAGGACGGAATCGGCCTGGGAGCATGTTTATGCTGACTGATGGTACGAAGCCAGTCCAATCTTCGCGGCGTCAGCTTACGGTTGTGCAGGCTCTGCGTGAAGCCATGCGGGAGGAAATGCGCCGGGATGAGACGGTGTTTGTACTTGGAGAGGACATTCGCATTGGCGGATCTTTCCTTTTCACGCTAGGGCTGCTCGACGAATTTGGACCTGAGCGCGTTCTCAACACGCCGATATCAGAAGCTGGCTTTGTGGGCTTGGCGATTGGCGCCGCCATTCAGGGCATGCGCCCGATCATTGATTTTCAATATGGGGATTTTATCTTCACGGCATTTGACCAGATCATCCAGCAATGTACGAAACTGCGATATATGTCCGGTGGCCAAGTCAGTATCCCGCTCGTGTTTCAGTTGCCAACCGGCGCATCGGGGAGAGGCGCGCAGCATGCCAACTCAGTGGAGAATATCTTTTGCCACATTCCCGGGCTTAAGGTCGCTACCCCAGCCACGCCTTACGATGCCAAGGGGCTATTCAAGTCGGCCGTGCGCGACGATAACCCGGTGTTGTTTTGCGTGCACAAACATTTGTACGGCAGCAAAGGGCGCCAGCTTGCGGAAAGCAGCATTAGCCGGGGACACGTTCCCGATGAAGAATACCTGATTCCGCTTGGACACGGCGACATCAAGAAAAAAGGACAGGACTTAACCCTTGTCGCCAATGGTCTCATGCTGCATCGGTCCCTGAACGTGGCGGAGGCGCTTGAAAACGAAGGCGTAAGCGTGGAAGTTGTCGACCCGCGCTGCCTGGTTCCTTTCGACAGCGAGCTTGTGATAGACTCGGTGATCAAGACATCGCGGCTGGTAATTGTGGAAGAAGGCAACGAAAGAGGCGGATGGGGCGCGCAGTTGGCCGCGGATATCGCCAGCAAGGCAATCGGTTTCCTCGATGCCCCTATTCTGCGCGTGGCGACGCCGAATGTGCCGATACCATTCTCACCAGTCCTGGAGAACGCGGTCATTCCTGATGAAGCGCGAATCCGCAGCGCGATTCATGAGCTTATGGAGATGTGAGTTATGCGCGTCGATGTCCTGGTGCCGCAGATTGGAGAAGCCGTTGCTGAATTGGTGTTGGTGGCCTGGCACAAGCGTGTCGGCGACCATGTCAAAAAGGGCGATCTACTCTTTGAGATTGATTCGGACAAAGCCGTCGTCGAGGTCGACGCCTTCGTCGACGGAGTCCTGATCGAGATTATTGTTGCTGATGAAGGCTCTGTTATGCCGCAACAGGTGGTTGCGATAATGGAAACCGCCGACGTCCCCGGCTTAGTCGAGAGTGGTGGCGGCGAGTTGGGCGTCCCGGCGTCGCCGCGCGACGCAGACGCGAGCAACATTAGCGCAGACATCGAAAAACGACCAGTTGCCGCAAGTCTGGATCTACGGCGCGCCGGCGCCGAGAGCGCAAACGCGCGACCCAATATCTCACCCAAAGCGAGGCGCCTGGCAAAGCAGGCGGACCTTGACTGGACGAGCATCAGTGGCAGCGGGGATGATGGCATGATCCTCGTCAGCGATGTCGAACGGGCAATTGATACGAGAGGCGGGAGAAATTTATAGACCATATAGGTGAGATTCTGGACAAGGTAAATGAAATAGGGGGGAATACTAATGTTGACAGAAGAGCAGAAATTCATATTTGATCTAAAGGGCTACATCATCCTGCCCGGGGTGCTCGAGCCGGGCCTCGTGGACCGATTAAAGGCGCATACAGAAATCCTGGAAAACGACCCGGAGTCGCTGCCTGCGCAAGAGAAATCTTTGCCGGGCGGCCCCTTTGCCGAATTGATTGATCACCCGGCCGTTGTTGACCTGTTGCAATTCGCCATCTCCAACAATCCGGAAAAGTGGCGGTTGGAAAGCACATTCGTCAGCGTTCGCAAATATGGCGATCAAGGCATTGGCCCCCATGGCGGAGGACCTACCCTCAATCCCAATTACCACTATCATGCTTACAACAACAAGATTTACACAGGCATGCTGCGCGTAGTGTTCGAGCTAAACGAAGTGGTGTACGACAAGGGCGGCACGTTATTTATGGCTGGCTCGCATAAATCCAATTTCAAGGTTCCCAAGAGCGTCTTTGACAAGAGCAAGCGCGAAGAGGTGACGAAATCCTTCCTCTTTGATCGGTACGCCTGTCCGCCGGGTTCGATCGTCGCCTTTGCAGAGGCGGTCTGCCATTCCGGCAATACTTGGGAAGTGCAGGATCACAACCGCATGGCGGTCTTCTACGCTTACAATCACGTGAATGTGCGCCACCACAAACCAAGATTTGATCCGGATGTGATAGCTGGCTTGAGCGAGGAGCGTCAGGCGTTTTTCCGCGAGGTGTATCACCCGCTTTTTGATCGCCGCTACTAGTGTGACCTGGAAACGGAAGGCGCAAACCGCGAATGATGCGCAACACAGTAATCGCGACCAAGCGAAAGACACAGGTGATGGACGTGACAGCGCAGTGTCAGTCGCTGGTCGGCGAGATTCAAAATGGTATCGCAGTACTCAGCGTGCCTCATACGACGGCTGCCATTATTCTTTGCGAAGACGATGCGGATTTGCGGCGCGATCTAGAGACGGTGGCTGAAAACTGGCTGCAAGAGATGCGCCCGTTTCGGCATGCCCGGCGCAGCAATCCAAATGCGGAGGCGCATATCCTAAGCGCCTTCGCCGGCGCGTCGCAGACGATTCCAATCGTGAATGGCGAGCTCGTCCTGGGTACCTGGCAAAATATACTGCTGCTGGAATTGGATGGACCCAAGCAGCGCAAGCTTTCGTGTATGACAGTTTCGGCGTCTGACCGTTAAGGTGAGCAATTCCCACTGGTCGACTTGCGAAAGCCTGGACATTTTTGGGGGCCATATTATTGTTGCCGGCTGCTGGCTAAATGGAAGTGATTCGATCAAGAAGGGATTCTTATGAAGATTGCCATAGGCTGTGATGACGCAGGCAAACCGATCCTTCAGACTGTAGAAGAGCTGCTACGGGCAAATGAACATATCCAGGTAAGCAACCTTAGCGAAGCCAAGTCTCAAGCCCGTGAGCACTATCCAGATGTGGCGGAACGGGTCGCCTTGGCAGTGGCCAATGGCGGTTATGATAGAGGCATACTCGTGTGTGGCACCGGCATCGGCATGGCGATCACCGCCTGCAAAATCCCGGGCGTTCGCGCCGCTCTCTGCCACGATACTTACTCGGCAGAGCGATCTCGCAAGAGCAACGATGCTCAAGTTTTGACAATGGGCGCGCGCGTGATTGGCCCAGAGCTCGCCAAGTCTATCGTTGAAAAGTGGCTCGAGTCCGAATTCGATGACAGCAGCCCGTCGGCGCCAAAGGTACAGCGCATGCGGGAGATTGACGCGAAATATCTGAATCCGCCCGGCCGATGAACGCTTGACGACCAGACATCCATAGGACACGCGCCGATCAGCAGCGCAACGATAGTTTGGGTTGCGCGGGCAATATTTGCCGGCTCGTATGGAAGCTGCAACCGGCGCCCGTAAGTACGTGAATGGAATAGAATGTGGCGCAGCGTATGGTCAAGCCACCGCCGTATCAAATTTATGCTCGAGCAATGGTCAGTTATTTCAGTGTGGTGCGGCGTCCGCGCGCGTACGGTCATTTGGAAGCGCAATTAGGTCTACGCTACAATTGGGCCATCAATGTCAGACAAGTCATTGCTAATGCTGGCATTGAACAGGCTAGCGAATAATATGCCTCTCGCGTTCACATGAATACTTGTCGCTAAAGTGTTTCATAGAAAATGTTTGGGCGGGCTCGACTGCCTTAGTCTGATATGAATTCAGGTCATAGATTCACCCCCACAACCTACGCGCGAAACGCCCTGCGCGATATCCGCATGAACAAAATGCTATATCTGCTGATTCTACCGCCTCTGGTTTATGTGATTGTTTTTCACTATGCCCCTATGTACGGCGTCATCATATCCTTCCAGGATTTCTCGTTCAGAAAAGGTTACTTTGGCAGTGACTGGGTCGGCTTGGAACACTTCCAATGGTTATTCGATAATCCTTCATTTCGGCGAGCATTCTTCAACACATTCAAAATCAATCTGCTTCGTATCGTTTTAGGCTTTCCTTGCCCAATCATTCTGGCATTACTGATCAACGAAGTGCGCGTCACGGTGTTCAAACGCACTGTGCAGACTGTGTCCTACTTGCCGTTCTTTATCTCCTGGGTGGTTTTGGCGGGCATATTCAATGACCTTCTTTCGCGGGACTTTGGCGCCGTCAATAACATCTTCGCCAGCGTTGGCCTGCCAAGGATTGAGTTTCTGCAAGATCCAAACGTATTTCCCTTCACGCTCGTCATAACCGAGATTTGGCGCACAGTCGGCTGGGGCAGCATTTTCTATCTGGCGACTATTGCCACCATCAGTCCCACACTTTACGAGGCGGCGGAAGTTGACGGCGCCAGTCGTTGGCAGAAAGTGCTATTTGTCACATTGCCTGCGCTGCGTCCGACCATGGTCATTCTGCTGCTCCTGAGCATCGGCAACGTATTGCGGGTCGGTTTCGATCAGGTCTTCAACCTTTACAATCCGCTTGTTTACGAAACAGGCGATATCATCATGACTTACATCGTGCGTTCCTTCTCGGAGTTTCCGCGGTTTTCGCGCCTGGCAGCTGCAGGTTTCATTCAGTCTCTTCTAGGTCTCGTCATGCTGTTGGTTGCGAATGAAGCGGTAAAGCGGTTTAGAGACGGCGAAGGCATTTACTGATGTTCAGATCACGCTGGACGCTGGTCGACATCACCATCGTAGTGGGTTTGGCGATGTTTGGACTCATGACCCTGTATCCCTTCTGGTATATCCTCGTCATTTCATTCTCAACTCCAGAAGCCTATTTCGCGAGCGATTACCATCTCATTCCCTCAAGTTTCACGCTGCAAGCCTACCAGTACAACTTAGAGAATCCACAGCTAACGCGTAGCCTGGCGAATTCAATTTTCATCACGGCCGTCGGCGCCACCAACAGCCTCATTTGGACAACAGTAACAGGCTACTTTCTGTCAAAACGCGGTTTGGCATTTGTATCGGTGGTGTTTACGCTGTTCTTGGTGACTCTGTTTTTTGACGGTGGGTTGGTGCCAAAATTCATTCTGATACGTCAATTAGGCTTGCGTAACAACCTCTTGTCCGTCATTTTGCCCTTCACCATCAATCCCTTCTTCCTCATCCTGACCAAGAATTACTTTCGAACGCGAAATCCAGAGATTGAAGAAGCCGCCCATGTGGACGGAGCCAGCGCGTTTACCATTCTCTTCCGAATTGTCGTGCCAACGTCAAAACCGATATTGGCGACAATTGGGCTTTTCTACGCCGTCCAGTATTGGAACGACTGGTTCTGGCCCATGATTTACCTTTCGGAGCGTGATCTGTTCCCGCTGGCGCTGCACCTGCGCAACATCGTGACCCAGTCGACCTCCTTCGAACACAGTACCGGTGGTATCGGTGTGACCTCGCCCGCGACCATTCGGGCATCAACGATCGTGCTGACCATCGTACCAATTGTGCTGGCGTATCCCTTTGTACAGCGCTACTTTGTGCATGGGATTCTGTTAGGTTCGAGCAAAGAATGAGCCCTGGGAAGGAGGATAATGGATGTGAGAATGCGATTCGTTCTATGAGAGAATCATTGGCAATTGGAGGTAGAAATATGACTACAAGATCATCTTTGAAGCAGTTGTGCATATTGGCGGCGATGCTTATCGTTCTCCCGCTCGGCTTGGTAGGGGGACAAGATGGACCTACTGAAATCACGGTTTTCCGCGGCGGCGTGACGATAGATTGGGATAGTGACCCAATAATCTTGGAGTTGGAGCGAGTGGCGAACGTGGATGTCAAGTTTGTTACTGCCGGCTGGGGCGATATCGGTCAGGTAAGAAATCTCGCCTTGGCTTCTGAAGAAGATATCGACATTTACCATCACATGGATTTGAGCCCGCAATGGATTGAAGACGAGGTCATCATTGCGCTTGATGAGTACATCAATCCCGACGACCACCCCTACCTTCATGGCTTGGTCCACTCGGATAGATACAGCTCGATGAAGCGCGACGGCAAGGTCTATTACATTCCAATGGTGGCCGAGGGCTTCGACTGGGTTTTCCTCGTTAGACAGGATTGGATGGACGAATTGGGGCTGGACTACCCGACAAACGAAGTTGAGTTCCGTGAGTTGCTGCAAGCTTTCAAGGATCGGGATCCGGATGGGCGGACCGTCGGTTGGCAGCTGGAGGGTACCGGTGGCGGCTTCCGCCGGACAATGTTACCTGTCTTCACCGCTTTCGGCGTTCCCACCAGCTTTTTCGACCAAGAGAAGAATTTCTATATCAGTGAAGACGGGGCCTTGGAGCCGATCGTCACAAGCAGCAACATCAAGGCGGCGCTGGAGTACATGAACAGCCTGTACGCTGACGGTCTTGTCAATACCGACTTCCCAACCATCAATAGCTTCCCGGATCTCAGTGAACGCTACATCCAGGCTGGGAAGGCGGGCCTGTCATGGTTCCCCAATTCTGGCAATTTCCCTATCCCCAACGCCACGCTCGGTTTCCTGCCGCCATTCAGCGCAACCGGTTTTGAGTTCACCAGATCGGAAGGCGTCGTCAATAACGGCTGGATTTCCGTTTCCGCCGTGTCGGATACACCTCAGGCGGCGGTCGACTTTCTCGAGTTCCTGAATTCGCGTGAAGCGCGCAAATTGCTTACGGCCGGTGTTGAAGGCGTGCACTACTCATCGTTTGATGAAAATGGGAACTTCGAGCGGATTGCCGACAGCTGGCCCTACGAATCCACCTATTACCCGCTTTGGTTCTATTTCGGTCAGGGCGGCGCCCGCGGCGTAATCCCGATCGCCGAATACGATTCCCTTGACGAGGCTTTTGACAATGTCGAGATTTGGGAACCGACGGTCGGCGGTGGATTGCGCGATACGCTTGTTGCTAGCGCCTTGTGGACCGGCGACTCAATGCCATTCCAATTCGTCGAATTCCCCGAACTGAACGACATCAAGGTTGCTTTGGGCGATGCCTTGCTCACGGGCTGGACCGAGATGATTACGGCGGACCCGGCGAATTTTGAAGCGGAGTGGCAAGAGTTTCTGGACGAGTGGGCTGCGGCCGGCGGCGATGAGTGGGTACAAGCTTATCAGGATTATTACGACGCGAATCTGGGATAAGGCTGTCTCACTCGCAAAGCGTTAGAGGGATGTCGACTTCACGTGACGTCCCTTTTACGAACGAATTTTTACGTCAATGACTAAGGGATGGCATACAATCTTGCTGTGCAACTTGACCAACGGACCATTTGTCCGTCACACACGCTAGCACATGCCCGACAACGAGATAAGACATGATAGTTGAGGAAGCGCGCGGCGTATTCAGCGCGCCACATAGCGCTGCGGAGGGGAAAAACGTCATCGTCCTGGGCCAGGACAGCGCATTTGTGGTTGACGTTGGAACCTATCCTGAAGAAGGTCGCCAGATGGCCGACTTCATCCGCGAGCGTGGCTACACGCCAAATCGAGTTATTATCACGCATGGCCATCGCGATCACATCCTCGGCGGCGAGGCGTTTCGTGGCGCCGATGTCTTCGCGCCGCGCAAGACAGTCGATGAAATTCGAAGTCAAATTCCTGAGCTCTGCCGGCAGATGCTTCTGGACGAATCCGCAATCAGAGCGCGCATTTTGCACCCGACGATTACCTTTGACGGGCAATTGTGGCTGGATCTCGGCGACAGGCAAATGCGCCTCTTTCCCACACCGGGGCATAGCCGCGATATCGTCAGCATCTATTTGAGCGACTGCAGGCTTCTGATCGCTAGCGATACGGTTGTAACCGGCATCGTACCGGCAATATTTTACAGCAGCCAAGCCCTGGAAGCATCTATCAACCGACTTAAGCAACTGGATGTCGAAACGCTGATTTCGGGGCATGGTCATGTGCTGCATGGTAAAGCCCACATTCAGGATTGGCTGAACTGGCTGACCGCCTATATCGGTGGCGTGCGCGGCGCGGTATCGCGCTTGATCGAGGCCGGCGAACGAGATCGAGAGGTCATAATCGAATCGATCGAGTACGATGAATATATTGGTGGGCGGCTGCCGAAAGACAAGCACGGCATGCCCAAGCGCCACATCAACGCGGTAGCGAAGATCGTCGAAGAGGAATTAGCCAGGCGATGTTACGACTAGGTGTGATAGGCGCCGGCTGGGCGGGACAGCGACAGATTCGAGCGGCGTCCGAATTGCCAAACCGGATCAAGATTATCGCGCTGGCTGATAACGACAGTGAGCACTTGCGTGCGACGGCTGCTACGCTGGGCATCGCGACAACCTATACCCGCTCGGACGACCTGCTGGCGGATCGGCAGCTTGATGCCGTGTCGATCTGCACTCCGCATGCGCTGCACCGGCCGATGGCGATCGCCGCAGCCGAAGCAGGCTTGCACATACTCGTGGAAAAGCCGATGGCGCTGACGGTTGCGGATGCCAGCGATATGATCAGCGCGGCGCAACAGAATCATGTCAAATTGTACGTGGCCGAAAACTGGGCATACTCACCCGTGACCGTATTCATGCGCGAAGTCGTCGCGACGGGAAGATTCATAGGTGAGCTGATAGCTGCCTCTTACGCCTGGGGATTCCGAGCCCAGAGCTACGGCTATCGCGGACGGCGCGCTTGGCTGGGCCAGCCGGAACAGGGCGGCAGCGGCGCCTGGATGCTGCACGGGATCCACAGCGTCGCTCGCTTGCGGCATATTCTGGGCGAGGCGCGGGTGGTCTATCTGCAAGAGCATCATAGCAGCCACTTTAGAACCCCCAACGTTGAGGGCACGGTAAGCGGTCTGTTCACCTTGGAGAGTGGCGTCCACCTCAGCATATTGCACTCTTGCGAGCTAAATCTGAAAGGCAGCGCCGGCGGCATGCTGCTGCACGGGGACAAGGGCAGCATCCGCGCCCACGAAGACGGCTACGTGGTTTACGGCGACAATGCGGAAAGCCCGCCCGTGAAGCGCGCCTACCCGGCGTCGCTGATGTCGGATTACGCGCTCGAATTGGCTGCCTTTGCCGACTATGTTGCAGGCGTTCAGACCGGTCCCACGACAGGAGTCAGCGAACGGCGGACGCTTAGTATCGTGCAGGCCGGCTACGAGTCCATCGCAAGCGGCGCGCCGATCGTGCTCAAAGATCGTTTTGGTGATCTCTGAGCGCGAGCGCGTCAGTTACTCCAGGCTCACACCCGCATCGTCAGCGGCTTTCCTTAGGTAAGCCAAGCTCGCGCGCGCTTCTTCGGGCGTGAACATATGCTCCAGGATGAGCCAGCTATCAGCGGGCATGTGAGGCGCCATCAGTCGCAGCATTTGCGCCCAGTCAGTTGTATCTTCTGTGATCGGCGCCAATTCAATGCGGATATGAAAGCCGTCCTTCAGCGCGACGCCCTTGACGTGACCCAAGCCATAGTGGTCGGCCAAGCCCGTGCATATATGCGCGACTTTGGGCGCGGGATCCCAAATATCCTGATAGTTGTACAGGCTGGTCACATCGATATTGCAGCGCAAGGCGTCCGAGCCGCCGGCCAGTTCTTTCACGCGCAAGAAGCTCTCCGGTGAATTGATGGTGGTCTTCAGGTAAGCCTCGACCGCCAGCTTGGCGCCGTGCTTCTCGGCAGACTCGAGCAGCGGCTTCAGCGCTTCGGCGACGCGCCCGAGCGACTCGTCAGTGAAGTTGCGGGCATCGGCCGCGCCAAAACCTGAGGGGTGGTAGTTGCCGCCGTTGATGACGATGTAGGGGCAGCCGGTATCCGCTGCCAGCGGGATGGCATTAGCGAGCGTCTCGGTCTGCTTGGCTTGGGTTTCCGCGTCGACTGACAGGGGATTAAAGCCAAAAGCGCCAATCTGGCAGACCTGCAATCCTCGGTCTGTCAGTGGCGCCAGCGTCTTGTCCAAGCCGTCGTTGACGAGCTGATCCGCCGAGATCGGAACTCCTTTGATGCCGTGCTCCACAGCCACATCGTGTGTATGTTTGCCGACTTCTACCCCTAATCGCATGACCGCACCCCGCTTTCATTCCAAATTGACTTTGTTTCCGCTGCGCGCCGATCGCGTGACGGCATCGGCGATGGCGACCGACAGCATCCCGTCCTCGATTGTGGCGCTCGGTTGCTCGCCTTTGCGCAAACATTCAACAAAGTGCGAGAAGGCGTTGGTATAGCGCGTCGTACCGAGGATCTCGGCGGGCTGCGTGAAACTGCTGACGGTATCCGCCCCGCGCCGCGCCCAGCTCAGCGAGTCCCACATATGATGACGGCCGCGCAGACGCGCCTGTCCGCGCGCGGTTGTGATGTCAATCCGCGGGAAATCCCAATGGGCGTTGGCGCCGTAGCCGCCAACAGTCAGAGCAGCGATGGCGCCGCTTTCGAGTTTCAGTGTTATGGCGGCGGCTTCTTCCATGGGCCGGCCGACAAATTGCGCTGAGGCCGCCATCACCGATACCGGCTTGCCCAATAGATAACAGACCGCGTCAAAAAGATGGCAGGAGTTCTCGTTGAACATGCCATTGCCATTTTCCGGGTCCCAAAACCAGCCATCTACCGACGGCAGGTGATCAAAGACATATTCGCCATTGAGCATCCAGCCTTCGCCCAATTCGCCCTCCATTAGCTCGCGCAAGCGCACGATGGCGGGATGGAAGCGAAAGCTGAATCCGAGCATGACCGTGGCGTCATACCGATAACAAATCTCAGCCAGCTGCTCGGCATGATCCGGGTTGGTCGCCCAGGGTTTTTCGACGAACATGGCGATGCCGCGTTTTGCCGCTTGCTCTATGATTGCCGCGCGCGGCTTGGGCGATGTGGCGATGACGACAGCATCCAGCGTTTCATTGGCGAACATGTCCGCGCTGGAGTTATAAGCTCTGGCCCCGTAGCGCGCCGCGTACGTCACCAGGCCCTCCGCGATGTTGGGATTGCGATCAGCCACAGCAACCAGTTGCGCGCCGTCCAGATGCGCCAATGCGCGAACCAGGAATTGCCCAAAGCGAAGACCGATTACACCGAATTTCAGGCGGTTCATCTCAGGCTCCTAGTATTCCAGGCTGGTCGTCATTTGGTAGAGTTCGCCCGTCTCTGATGACTTCAGCGCGCCGTACATCATTTCGGTGATATGCAAACCCCAGTCTACATTTACCAGCGGCTCTTTGTCCTCGATGATGCACTCCACCAGATGCCGCGACGACTCATGATAGTAGTTGAACGCCCCCGGTACCGGAACGGGCCAGCGCGCTTTGCTGCGGTCGCCGCGCAAGGGGATGTGGAACCAGCCGTCTTCGGCGACTTCGGGCAGCAAGTCTTTGCGACTGCTGATGATTGACGCCTTGTAGCCGGCGCCAAACAGCAAGTTGCCTTCCGTGCCGTAGATGCTGAGAGCGCCGCCGCCAGAACCGGGCAAGACCGGATGATAGATGCGGCCAACGTGGCAAGCGCCATGTGAGCCGTCCGCCATTTCGTACAGCGAGTAGGCTTGGTCGACCGCTTCCATTTTTACCGCTTCTGTTCGCGGCAGATTCACGACCACATCCCAGTAATTTGCATTATTGGGGTCGCTGATCTGCGCCATGTACTTGTCGAATTCTGACTCGGGCACGATGAAGTCATCCGCCACCGAAATCTTGGCATGGGCAAAAACAGACTTGCAAGCTCCCAGAACGCCGACGATATTCGTGGGCGCATAGGGCAGATCAAAGAGAAAACCGCCGCTATCGGCATCAAAGAAAGCGGCTTTGCCATAGGGATTGCTAGCCAGTCCAGGCGCGTACTTGGTCGGCCCGGTCGAACCCAGCGAGAACCACAAGATATCGCCCAAAACACCTTGTTTAACCAGGCTGCGCAGTAGGGCGAAATCCGGATCGAGCGGCGTGCTGGAGCTGGGCTCAATGATCGCTTTCAGCCCGGCGGCGCGAACGCCATCCCTGATCTTGCGGGCATCGTCCAGCTCGGTCGCCATCGGCTTCTGGATGAGGATATGCTTGCCCGCCTCGATCGCCGCCAAGGCAAAGGGGACGTGCGTGCCCGGCGCGGTGAGAATGAAAACCGCGTCGATATCAGATTTCTCAAGCATATCGTAGTAGTCGCTGTATTGTTCGCGCGCGCCAAAGACGCGGACGCACGCCTCGGTCCGCACCGCATGAAGGTCGCAGACTGCCGTGATCTCAGCGTTTTCCATAGTCATTAGATAGGGCAGATAATAGGCTGCCGCGACTACGCCGCAACCGACTACGCCGATTTTCACTTTTTCTGTCGCCATAAGCCCTCCTTCAGGACTGGTAGATTTTGTAGACTAGAGATCGCCTAATCGGCGCCTAGATTTTCAAGGAAGAGAATGAACATTTTGCCGCCGAGCGCGTTATCGGGGTGCGGCTGCCAGGGCTTGGCGATAATATCGGGCAAGCCGTTGCCTGTCACATCGCCGACGACCGCTTCGTGTCCGCCCAGGTTGCCGTCAAAGATCACATGCTCCCGCCAGCTACCGCCGACGCCATCGAGATTCTCCCAGATATAGAACTTCGGCGTGCTGTCGCCGCGCACATACTCCATCTCGCAGGAGAAGACATCAAAATCGCCATCGCCGTCCAGATCGCCCACGTACAAGCTGTGCAGCGCGCCGCGCCGCGGCACGGTAGGCCGGCAAATGTCGTGGCGCTTCCAGTAGTGCCCAACCCCATCCAGGTTTTCCATCCACCAGATTTGCCCGCCGGGGATCTCAGCATCGCTGAATACGATGTCGTTTTTACCGTTGCCATTCATATCACAGATGACCGCGCGCACGCCGTCAAAGGCGAAACGCGGGCGGAAATCTTCCGGTGGATAGGTGCTGGGCCCAATCGGCCGCACTTGCCACAGAGCGCCGTCGCCATTCACATTCTCGAACCAGACGTTGGTCCGCACGATATCAAGGTCGCCATCGCCATCCAGATCGCCAACAGCGACGCCGGCATGAACGGCGGGACCGATAACTGTGTGCGACCAGCGCTCCGCCGGATTGGCCGCGATCTTATACCAGCGCAGATCATTTAGGTCGGACATCGTCACGATTTCCGGCGCGCCATCACCATTGATGTCTGCGGCGACAATATCATGAATGCCCTTCAAGTCGGGGTCAAACTCGTGGCGTTCGAAGGGTCGGCTATCATCGCCGGTATTGCGGTACCAGACGCCACCGGTGACGACATCCAGCCGGCCGTCGCCGGTCACATCCAGCGCGATGCAGCCGACATCCGAGGGCGAATCGCGCCCCACGATATGCCGTGTCCAGCGATCAGGCTCATGATACTTGTACCAGTAAAGCGTACCGTAACGCTCGCCGACGATGTATTCAAGCGCGCCATCGCCGTCCAAATCGGCCAGACAGGTCTGCGCCAGCATCGGCGGTACATCCAAAGCGACAAAATGGTGGCGGAAATTGAACTTGGCCATTTGCTCTCCTCTTGGTAACGGACGCTCAAGCAAACTGCGGCAGATACGGCGCATTCAGCCGCAGCATTTCGTCGATCATCGCTTCCGCCTGCCTGATGTTCTCGGCGACCGGATCGAGCAGCGCGGCTTGCAGCACGAGATTGCGGTCACCGCGCGCCGCCGCCTCGACTATCAGCTCGGTCTGGTCGATATCGCGCCGGTTGAATGCAGCCAGCGGCTGCGGCAAATCACCAATTGACAGCGGGTAGATGCCGCTGCCATCGACGACCGCCGGCGTCTCAACGAATATATCGCGCGGCAGATTGTTGATCTGGCCGGTATTGAGCAAATTGACCGCCGGCAGCCGAATGAATTCGTTCGCAGTCTGCGCCGCTATGATCGGGAATGCCAGCGTATCCGCCCAAATGCGCGGCGCGAAAAATGGATCCAGGCGCAATTCGGTGGAGAGACCACTTTGATCGCCATAGGCTTGTTCGAACTTGTCCCATTCGGCCTCATTATTGGCCAGGTTACGCAGGTATTCCCAGCGATTCGCCTCCTGCGTCAGATGCCCGGAGAAATCGATGCCTTTGATGCCGTAGAATTCCCAGGCGTAGGCAATATACTCGCCAGCGTGGCTGTCCAGCGTGCCGGGAAAATAACCATAGACCTCTAGCAGCTTGCGCGATAGCGACTGTTCTTCTCCTTGCAATTGGCTGAGACGCTCATTCATCAGCGGCAGCAAGTCTTCGCCCGAGCCTTTGCGGCGCAAATCAAGGATCCAGGTTAAGTGATTGGTACCCGCCGCCGTGACCTCCATATCATCGCCCGCTATCCCCATCACGCGATCGAGGAAGAGGTAGAGCGCCATATCGACGCCGTGGCACAAGCCGATGATCTGTCCGAGATCCGCGTGGCGCTCCAGCGCCAGACAGATGCGATTGAGGGGATTGGAAGTCACCATGACCATGGCGTCGGGGCAGAGCTCGCGGATATCGCGGGCGATCTCCAGGTGCAGCGGTATCTGCCGCAGCGAATGGAACAGTCCACCCGGGCCACCCAATTCGCCCAAGATCTGCCGGCTGCCATATTTGACCGGCACGGTGAAGTCTTGCTGCCAGGTGTGGTAATGGCCCGTGTCAACCGTGATGATCACATAGTCGCTGCCCGCGAGCACCGTGCGGCGGTCCCTTGTCGCTTCGATGACGATCGGCGCGTCAAGATAATCATTCAGTTTGCGCGCCAACTTTTCGTAAATCGCCAGCCGCTCTTCGTTGATGTCCACAAAGCACAGCCTGCTGCCGCCGACCTGCCGATGATTCAGGATGTCCCGCAATACCTTGGGTCCAAAAGTGGTGCTGGCGGCGCCGATGATTGTTATTTTGGGTCGGTCGCTCATTTGCCAGCCTCGTGACCGGAGATGACGATTTCAGCGCCGGGCGCCAATACCTCCACTCGCGCCGGGCAGGGCTCGCCATTAGCCCGCGCCTGTTCAAGCAAGCGAAGGAATTCCCCAACGTCCTCGCAATCCGGATTGATGTAATGGCAGGGCAAAACAGTATCCAAGCCCAGCCATTGCGCCGCCAACAAGCCTTCACGCGGTGTCATCTCCCCCGAAATAATCTTGCCGGCGGCCGGTGTTATGTCGTTGATTTCAACCGGCATGGTAATGCCAATACAGCCTATGTTTGGCTGATACAGTTTGCCGATGAGCTGTAAGTCGCTGAAGAGCGATGTGTCGCCGTAGTGATAAAATCGTAAACCAGGTTCGGCGTACACGATGAAGCTAAGAGGCGTGCCGCCAATGTAACTGCCGTCGTCCAGCCATTGGGGAGACCAGTGATGGCATTCAACCGGCTGCACCTTGATGCCGGCCACCTCGACGCCGATACCCCAGATTGCGGCGCGAATCTGTTCTTCCGGGATGCCTTGACCCAGCAAAATCGCTTTGACATCGCCGCCACAAACGACCGGCGCGCCTGTTCGCCTCGCAATGGCGGCCGTATCGCCGAGGTGATCAAAAGTCGCATGAGAAACGGTGATAAGATCTACACGCTGCAACTCCGCCGACCCGATCGGACAGCCCGGATTGTCGTCAAGATATGGGTCCATCAGGATATGCTGGCCAGCGCTCGTGACGATTTCGTATCCCGCCACACCAAAAAAACGTATGCTCACGTTCATCGCGCCGGTCAGTCTTCCGTCTCGACCGAAATCGGCTGTACGAGTGCGGCGATGAGGCCTTGCACCTCATCGAAATCATCGGTCTCAGCAAATCCAATTGTAAAATGCGCTGGTGTTTCCGTCATGAATTTATTTAAGCCGTCGCGGCCAAAGCCAAACACAGTCATGTTGTTCTCCATTGGCCAATAAGAATCAACGTGCTGATCGGATTCATGATGCGCCAGATAAAGCACCCGGCCCACATTTGAAGCGCCAAAATAGATCCATTCGGGGTGGGGCAGCGCTTCCTCCCAGCGTTCGGATAGCGCACGCCTCGTGCCATCGGAAATGACGCAGTAGTCGCCAGCCTCGTCAAGTTCGCCGCCGGGTGTGCCTTCGTACAGAAACCAGTAGGGATGGCCGACCTTGAGCACCGTCAGGCGCGCATGAGTGGGGTAGATCTCCCAGCGACAGGCCCACTTCCCATCGGTGGATTCGGACGCGATAGTGATCTTGAGCGGTCCGGCGTTCAAAATGCGACTGCGGCAGCCCTCGCCCCCAGGGTGGAAATGATTCTCCGGGTGCGCCAGGTTGGGGATGCCGCGATACATTCCATCGGAGCCGCCATAAGGGCGATAGCTCAGCCAATCGTTGCCGTCGCGGTCAATCAAGCTGGCGAATCCGGCGCCGCGCTTGTGATAGTAATATGTGGCGACGGCTGTGGTGATCTCGTAGCTCTCTTGCGCCTGATACATGACCTTGTCGCGCAGCGCAATTGGCGCCTCGCAAGGCTGCTGACGCACAGACTGCTGGATGCGATAGCGCCGCGCGTCTCCTGCCGCAGTGCGCCCGCGAAGTATGAAAACGGCACGCGCCTGCCCATCGGCTTGCTCAAGCTGGCAGGGCAAATCGGCGCCAACTATCTCGCCGGCCGCATTCATTTCTGTCACCTGCAAATGCGGCAGCTGCGGATCCGGTGCGAATCCGCCGAGGGCATACTCAACCACGAAGTCCTCGGGCAGCGCATAGTCGGAGCAGACGACGATTTCCCAGCACTTAGGCATTCCCGGCCTCCAGATTACGCCGTTCCTCGGCGGTGTAATAAGGCGCCAAGGTGACTTCCTCCGCCAAATGACAGGCGACGCTGGTTTCGGGATCATCCGGCAGCGGCCGCAGCGGCGGTGTTTCAGTCCTGCAGATTTCCTTCGCGTATTGGCAGCGTGTATGGAAGACGCAGCCCGATGGCGGGTTGATCGGGCTGGGAATATCGCCGGTCAGCACAAAGCGTTTGCGATGACCGCCGCGTACCCGCTTGGGAATCGAGTTGAGCAAGGCTTCGGTATAGGGATGCGTCGGCCGCTCGAAGATTCGCTTGGTCGGCGCGGTTTCCATCAGTTTGCCCAAGTACATGACCATGACACGATCGCTGATATACTCAACAACGCTTAGGTCGTGGGCGATGAAAACATAGGTCAGTCCTAATTCGCCTTGCAGGTCCGACAGCAGGTTAAGGACTTGCGCCTGAACCGATACATCCAGAGCGGAGACCGGTTCGTCGCAGATGACGAGGCGCGGCTCAATGCTGAGCGCCCGGGCGACGCCCACACGCTGGCGTTGGCCGCCGCTGAGTTGATGCGGAAAGCGGTTGTACATCTCGGCGCCCAGGCCGACCTGCTCCAGCAAATCCTCAACCCGCGACCGCCGTCCCTCGCGCGTTCCGATGGCGTGGATTTCCAGCGGTTCGGAAATGATGTCGCCGATGCGCATGCGCGCATTCAGCGACGAATTGGGGTCTTGAAACAGCATCTGAATATCGCGGCGGATCGGCTGCAATTCGCGTTTGTCCAGCCGGGCGATATTGACAAAGCCTTTATCCGTCCGGAAGCCGATGCTGCCGGTCGTGGGTTTGTACAGGCGCACGATGCAGCGCCCGATGGTAGTCTTGCCCGAGCCGCTTTCACCCACCAAGCCGACAGTTTCGCCCGGGTACACGCTGAAAGACACGCCATCCACCGCCTTGACATGGGCGACGGTCTTCTTGAGCAGGCCGGCCTTGATGGGAAAATGCAGCCGCAGATCCTCGATCTCGAGCAAGGCGTCGCCGCCAGCCGCGTTAACGGGAATCACGGTCAATCTCCCCGTCTTCATCAAAAAGCCAGCAGGCGACATCGCTGGCCGGACCTATGGCAAAACTTGGCGGGTTTTCTTCGCGACACTTCTGCATCACATGCGGGCAGCGTGGCGCAAATGGGCAGCCGCGCGGTACTTCGTGCGGCCCGGGCACGGAACCGGTGATCGGCTCCAGCCGGTCGCTGCGCCCGATCATGGGCAGCGAGTTCAGTAAGCCCTGCGTATAAGGGTGCCGCGGGTTGTCAAAGATATCATCGACCGGCGCGCTCTCCACCACCTGGCCCAAATACATCACGATGACATGATCGGCCACCTCGCCGATCACATTGAGATCGTGCGTGATCATGATCAGCGCCATGTCGTTGTCTTGCTGAATCTGCTGAATCAGTTCCAGGATCTGCGCCTCAATCGTCACGTCAAGCGCGGTGGTGGGTTCATCGGCGATCAGTATCCGCGGGTTGCAGCTTAACGCCATCGCGATCATAGCCCGCTGGCGCATGCCGCCGGAGAATTCATGCGGATACTGATCGACACGCTGCTCCGGCAAGGGTATCCCCACCATTCGCAGCACGTCAATCGCGCGCGCCCTGGCGTCATCTTTGCTGACGTCCTGATGCAGCAGGATCGCCTCCACGATCTGGTGGCCGATCGTATAGACCGGGTTCAGCGATGTCATCGGCTCCTGAAAAATCATCGCTATCTCATTGCCGCGGATGTCTCGAATCTGTTCGCCATAAGGATCGACTTGGGTCAGCTCGATCGCGGGTCCTTCCGCCGGATAGTACTTGATCGAGCCGTCGACGATGCGCGCCAGGCTCGGCGAGAGCAAACGCATAATCGTCCGCGAAGTAACACTCTTGCCGCACCCGCTCTCGCCGACAATGCCTAGCGTTTTCCCGGCTTGCAGAGTAAACGAGACGCCATCAACCGCGCGTACAATTCCCTGTTCAATGAAGAAATAGGTCTTGAGATTGTCGACTTCCAGAACCATATCCATGATGCGAATAAGTCTCTGATTCTAGTCTATTGACGGTCAAGGCATCCTCTTCGCCGCCAGCGCGTAAAGCCGCTAGCGCGAGAATGGGTCCACCATATCGCGCAGACCGTCGCCAAGGAAGTTGTAAGCGATAACTGCGACGACGATGAAGATCCCGGGAAAGAGCGTCCAGGGATAGAGCACAATATTCTGTATTTTGATCGCGTCATTGAGCAGCAAGCCCCAGCTGACCATCGGCGGCCGCACGCCAATACCGAGAAAACTGAGGGCGCTCTCGCCAAGAATTGTTACCGGCACCGACAAGGTCGCCGTCACGATGATGTGGCTGGCCATATTAGGCAGCAGATGCTTGCGCACGATGCGCGCCGTGGAAGCGCCTGAAGCTTCCGCAGCGTACACAAAGTCGCGTTCCTTGAGCGAAAGCACCAGTCCGCGCACCTCACGAGACAGTCCGGTCCAGTTGATGAAAGCCAGTACAATGACAATGCCGGCATAAACCCACTCGGGCGGCCACTGCGGTGGAATCGCGGCGGCCAGCGCCATCCACAGCGGCAATTGCGGGAACGACCTAATCGTCTCGATGAGCCGCTGAACGATGTCATCGACTACGCCGCCATAATAGCCGGAAAGCGTGCCGATAACCGAGCCGACCGCGATCGTGATCAAGACGCCGAAGATGCCCACCGAAAGCGAGACTTGCCCGCCGTAGATGATCCGCGAGAACAAGTCGCGCCCGCGCACATCCGAGCCCATGATATGCAGGCGTTCATCCGGATTGCTGGAACCAAATAGGTGAATATCGGATTCCATGACACCCAAGACCTTGTAAGGGTCGCCCTTGACGAACAACTGTATCGGCACGGGCTCGTCAAGCTGCTCAACATACTCCAGTTGGAAGGTCTCCATATTGCGCTCGCCGCGCAGGGGATAGAAGAAGGGCAGGTGGAAACGCCCAGTTTCCACATCGCGTATGCGGATCGCCATCGGCGGCGAATAAGTCAGTTTCGAGTCGGAAGAACGGGCGGTATAAGGCGCGAAGAATCCGGCAAACAAGGTGACAGAGTAGATGATAAACAGGGCGATGAATGATAGCAGCGCCATGCGATTGCGCAGAAACTTGCGAATCATCAGCTGCCGCACGGTCAGCAGTTGATACTCGTCCTGAATGCCCGGCTCGATATTCTTCTTTCGAAGGCCAAAGCGATTGAATAGGCGCTCGCCCGCGCCCTCTATCTTATTCATACTGAATCCTCGGGTCGCTCCAGGCGAGCACGATATCGGCGATCAAATTGCCAAGCAGCAGGGTGAAAGCGAGGATCATCAAGACTGTCCCCGCCAGGAACATATCCTGGCGATTGAGCGCGCGAATGAATGGCGGCCCCAGGGTCGGCAAGTCAAGCACAATCGAAATGATAATCGTGCCGCTGATAAGGAAGGGCAATTGCATGCCGACGCGGCTGATCAAAGGATTGATGGCGATGCGCGTCGCATGCTTGTAGATGACGACCCGTTCTTTAAGACCCTTGGCGCGCGCGGCTTCAATAAACTGCTGATCCAGGATATCCAGCAAGTTGGCGCGCATGATTCGAAAGGTGCCGGCCATGCCACCCAATCCCAGTATCGCCAACGGGATGGGCAGGTGTTTGGCGAAATCCAGCAAGCGCGCCCAAGACCAGGGCGCGTCTTTGAACTCCTGCGAAAACAGCCCGCCCGAATAGTCTGTCTTCAGCACAAAGACGGCGATGAAAAGATAGATAACCGCGATGAGGAAATTCGGCGTCGAGATGCCGATGAAAGACAGCGTAGACAACAGGTAGTCCCAACGCGAATTCTTGTGCGTAGCGGCGTAAATCCCGAATGGTATCGCCAATCCCCAAGAAATAAACAGCGTCGCCACGCCCAGGAAGATCGTTAAGCCGGTTCGCTGCGCCAGGATATCGGCGACCGGCGCGTTGCTGTATTCGATCGAAAAGCCAAAATCGCCGCTGGGGAAGCCATCGATCCACTTGAAATATTGAACAATGAGCGGCTGATCGAAGCCGTAAGTGCGGCGCAGATTCTCGATGGTCTCTGGCGGCAAAGGCTGGCCGGAGGATGCTTCTTGTTGCCGCACCCAATTCGAGACGACGTCGCCCGGCGGCAGCTGAATCACAACAAAACTGATCAGCGTGATGAGAAAAAACGTTATCGCCGCCGAGACAGATCGTCGAATGATAAAGGTGGTCATTTACCGCACCGCTCCGTCAGGCGCAAATATCAAGAAGCGTTATTAGGCGCGAAGCACGATAGCGGGCCACGGCGACGCTAGAGCTGTTGTGACCCGCCCGTTTGAGTTTGTGGCGTCTGCGAGCGCTTATGAACCGCCCTCGCCCGCTTAATATTTGGCGTACGCGGTCTCAAGCTGATAGGCCGATGCGTCTTGCAACTGGCCATTGCGCGAGATGCGGTCCGCCATATTGCCCAGCCGCTTGCTCTTGATGAAGGGACGCTGCCAGTAACCGGTCGAGATATACCAGACGTTGTCGGCATGCAGTTGCGATACCTCGAACATCAAGCTGTTACGCTCTTCGGCCGAAGCGGTCAATGCCGTACGCATCAACTCAACATTGCGCAAAAAGTGGTCATCAACCGGATCTTCTTCCCAATTGCGATGGTAGTAGGGCGTATTCGGGCCGGTCGGCGCCAAGCCGTGCATCTCCGCGCCAAAGGGGTAACTGGCGCCCTCGCGATCCCACGTGTGGATCATGAAGTCGCCCGCGCTATAGCGCTCGCGCACCAGCGATTGATCGTTGGCGTCCATGATGGCGTTCAGTCCGATATCAGCCAAATATTCGGTCACCAACTCGACTATCGGCGTGTAGAGATCGTGGATACCCACCTCGATGATCAACTGCAGCGCATCGCCACCCGGCGCCTCGCGGAAACCGTCGCCATCAGTGTCGACATAACCGGCTTCCTCCAGCATGGCGCGCGCGCCCTCCGGATCGTACTGCGCCCAGAGCTGCCCCGCCTCATCGGTGTGATAGCCGGATTCGGGCGAGAGCGACGAGCCGTTGGGGTTAAACAGCCCGGCATAAAAGAGGTCGCCAATCTCCTGGCGGTTGATGGCGATGGACAGGGCGCGGCGGAAATTGACATCGCGGAAGGCGCTCTTTATCACCGGATCGGGATATTCGAGATTGAAGTAGAAACCGACGCCATCAAAGTCGGCGAAAGTCAGGCTGATATCACGGCCTTCCTGGATCGCTTCGCTGAAGAGCTGGATATGCTGAACGCCGACCCAGGTCGTGTCGAAATCGAATTGCCCGGTGACATTACCCAAGGCGACGCCTTGCCGATCCTCAACCAGTTCAATCGTGACGCGATCGAAATAGGGCAACTGATTGCCTTCCGGATCGACCTTCCAGTAATAGGGATTGCGTACCTGATTGTAGAATTCGCCGACAACGAAATCTTCGTACATCCAGGCTTGCAGCGTATGACGGCCGCGCCCGTTCTCAAGCAGTGTCTGCGCCTGATAGTCTTCGTAGGTGGCTTCTTCATTGTAATCAGGATGGAATTGCGAGAGATAGTGCGCGGGCAGAGCGATGTTGCGCAGCGACGCCTGAGTCTCCGCGAAGAGCGGATACGGGTCCTGATAGGTGAAGACCAGCGTGTGGTCATCGGTGGCTTCCAGTTGCGGCGGCGCGCCGTTCTGATACGTCACGCCAATGCCAAATCCGCTGACGTTATCGTTGAGCGCATTGTCGTTCCAGAAGAAGAGTACGTCCTCAGCAGTGAAGTCTTCTCCATCCGACCACTTGACGCCTTGGCGCAGATTCACCGTCCAAATTGTCTGGTCCTCATTGGATGACCAGCTCTCCGCGAGATTGGGCTGGATCGGACCTTCGCCCGAAATTGGTGTATTCCAGCGCGTCAACGGCTCATAGGTCATGTTGTACGTCATGTAAGTGATGAGCGCCGCTGTACCGCGACGCAACGTGCCGCCGTAAGCGCCAATCTCGTTGAGCGGCGCCACCACCAGCGGGTTGCCCGGCAGGCGCTCTTCGACCGGCGGGATTTCCCCGGCAGCGACCTGCTCCGCCAGCATCGGCGCTTCCTGGTACATCATATCCTGCGCGAAACCAAGCACGCCTAATAGGAGTACAGCTAAAACGACAGCGAGCAATTTGAGCAAATAACGGCTATGTCTGTACATATCTACATCTCCTTCAAAGTAAACATAACAGATAGGGCGTGAATCGACACCAACCATCATCCTGTTTGCTGATCGATCCGCGTATAACGACGATAATATCGCTTTATCCGCTGCGTTGCAAGAAATGGCCATCTATGTTCCATGCGCATTGGGCCCGTCGCAATTTAGGGATGGCCCTACTTTGAGCAGTAGCTTTGCGAACGAAGACCAGTTGCTCCGCAGGCCGAAGAGTCAGCTACATTGAGGTCGTCAATGGGGCGCTCGGGAGTAAGCGAGGAGCCGCCGTTGTGGCAGGGCAGCAGTAAACAGAGGCAGAAGCGTGGCCGATTGCTGAGCACTTTTGGACAGCCGCAAACGATGGAGACATTGAGTAAGCAACGAGTAATTTACTTCTGAAATTTTACCCGTGTCATCAGGATGACATGATTAAGGTCAAGAACGTTTTCAAGCGCCACTGCTTCCGGGGCGCGCCGACGCTGAGCCGACCAAAGCGGAGATTATGGACGATATCCGCATCCGCTTGCGCCAGGCGGCCGCCGGTGAAGGCCGGCCTGCTCGCGAAGCGCTGGAAGAAATCCGCCGGAGAATCGCTGACGATGGCCGATCTCGTGATGACCAACGCCGGCGCGGTTCTGCTTCGGCCCGAGCATCCCTTCCAGGCGCTGGTCGATATGATCGCCGACACGCTGTCTCCCAGCTCGCGGCGGGTGTATCGCCATACCTATGATTCATGGCGCGCCTTCGCCGACCGTTATCAGATTGTCTATCTCGATTTGAGCTTTACCCACATCCTCGCTTTCCTGCAGGACACGGATGTCGCGCACGATACCCGCCTGTCCTGGAAGGCTCACATGCTGCGACTGTTGGATTGGCTGGAAGAATCAAACGAGCGCGGCCCCTGGTACGGTCAGCAGCGCCGGCAGGTATTGAAGTTCATAAAGTTTCGGCGCCAGGACAGCGATGGCGGTGGCAGCCGCAGCAAACGCGCGCTGTCCAAGAGCGAGGCGGATGCGCTGATGGATGTCTGGGCGCATGACACGCGGCCGGTCGCCGTCCGCAATACCGCTATGCTGCGCCTGATGGTCTACACCGGCCTGCGGCGGGCGGAGCTGGTGGCGCTGCGGGCTGCGCAAGGCGGCTCGTATGCCTGCGTTTTCTTCTCGATGACGACCGGGCGCGATCCTGAGTTTGCGTCAGACAAGCCGATGAGCGCCAGCGGCAGCGCG
>CAZWCV010000010.1:47999-49334 GCA_964632725.1 uncultured Anaerolineaceae bacterium | reverse complement strand
CGACGAAGGGTCCCGCGCCCATCGCCATCATGCGGAAGCATTCGTATTCCAGCGCCGCCTGATTCTTGAAGGAGTGGAAGTCGCCCCAGGCGGTGTGGAATTTGCCGGTATGGCTGAGACAGGGCAAGCCCAGTGTGCGGGCGTAGCGCTGCGTCAGCGGGAAGTGGATATAACCCCAGTGGCCGCTGGGCAGCGACTCCAGCTCCCAATGCGTGAAGGCCGAGGCGTTGCGCCGGTTGTGCGGGCCCACATGGCCGCGATTGTAGAAGACGGTGCAGTCGGCGCTGAACTGGCGCACGTAGGCGGTCATCTCGCTGCGGAAGTTGTCCAGCACCAGACCGCCGTATTCCAGCCGCGCGTCCGGGTCGCCGGGGTCGAGCCCGGCCTCTTGCATGGCCCGCGTCGTCCAGATTGAGCAGTCGGCCACAGAGTGCACAATATCGAAGAAGAAGCCGTCAACCGCCGGCAGGCAGGCGAAAATATCGGCCACGTGCGCTTTGAGAAAGTTCATATAAGGCGAATTGAGAGCGATCCGGCGATAGAAACCGGCCTCGTACATGCCGTTGCCCTGATAGCTGCCGTCTTCGTTTAGGCAGAGCCAGTCCGGGTTTTGCGTTGCCGTCAGGTGATCCCATTGCACGGTGGTATAGACCGGCGCGCGAATGTCGCGGGCATGGCAGGCTTCGATCTGCTCGACCAGCAGGTTGCGCTCGAGATGGGGGTGCACCCGCTCGGGATGCGTCTGGCTGTTGTAGTAGATCCAGCCGTGATGGCCGCGGGCGAAGCAGGTGATCGAATTGACGCGCGCCCGTTCCAGGGTCTCGGCGAATTCATCGGGGTCGAATTTCGAGCCGATGCCGCTGATGGCTTCCGAGGTGTGGAAGTCGAGGTGAATTTGCCGCATGCGCATGGGAAATTCGGACATGGTTGCTGCCTCCCGTTTGACTTGCTTGACAGTCACTGGTCGCTAAACTAGACTCTCCGCAACCGGTTACGCCAGCGCAAGTATAGTGAAAGCGCCGGCTTGTAGCAACGAATTGAGTACACGAACACACGGGATGCAGCCCAGGAGCGCGCAAATGACAGTTAAAGGCGGCAAATACGAACCGACTTGGGAATCACTGAGCCAGTACCGGATTCCCGATTGGTATATCGACGCCAAGTTCGGCATCTTCATCCATTGGGGGCCCTACTGCGTGCCCGCCTACCGCAACGAATGGTATCCGCGGCGCATGTATTTGAAAGACGACCCGGCTTTTGAGCATCACCGCCAGACCTGGGGCGATCACCGCGAATTCGGTTATAAAGACTTCATCCCCATGCTCACCGCCGAGA
>CAZWCV010000010.1:47013-47957 GCA_964632725.1 uncultured Anaerolineaceae bacterium | reverse complement strand
CGACGCCGCGGAATGGGCGCAGCTCTTCAAAGAATCCGGCGCGCGCTTTGTCATGCCGGTGGCCGAGCATCATGACGGCTTCCCTATGTACGACAGCGACTTGACCGACTGGTGCGCGTCGAAGATGGGCCCGAAGCGCGATATCTGCGGCGAGCTGGCCGACGCCGTGCGCGAGCAGGATATGGTCTTCGCCGTGTCGTCGCACCGCGCCGAGCATTGGTGGTTCTTCGACGGCGGCCGTCTCTTCCCCTCCGATGTGCAGGACCCGGCCAACGATGGCTTGTACGGTCCGGCAGTCGTGGCGTCGAAAGACCATTCCAATCGCGACGAATGGAAAGACAAGGACTGGACGCCGCGCCCGAACGCCAAATTCCTCGAAGACTGGCTGGCGCGCTGCTGCGAGTTGGTGGACAAGTATCAGCCGCAAGTCTTCTGGTTTGATTGGTGGATCGAGCAAGTCGTCTTCGAGCCTTACCTGCAGCGCTTCGCCGCCTACTATTACAATCGCGGCGAGGAATGGGGCAAAGGCGTGGCCATCAACCACAAATACGATTCTTATCCCGAAGGCGCCGCCGTATTCGACATCGAGCGCGGCCAGCTCAGCGACGTGCGCAAATTCTTCTGGCAGAACGACACCTCGGTCTCGAAGAACTCCTGGGGTTATATCGACAATCACGACTACAAAACGGCCGCTGACATCATTGCCGACCTGGTCGATATCGTCAGCAAGAACGGCGCGCTGCTGCTGAACGTGGGACCGCGCGCTGACGGCACGATTCCCCAAGTCGAGCAGGACATGCTGCGCGAGATCGGCCGCTGGCTGGGGGTCAATGGCGAGGGCATCTATGAGACGCGGCCTTGGCGGGTCTTCGGCGAGGGGCCGACGCCCGTGCCCGAGGGCGCCTTCACCGATACCGCGCGCGAGGCTTTCACCGCCGCCGATA